>JAHWKS010000279.1 GCA_019347795.1 Planctomycetota bacterium
TCCACGCCAGAGTCGTCCGCCCCGGGCGAATTCGCGCCGGCGGCGGCGTGAGCAAACTCATCCACGAGCGGTAAGACTATCCAGCGGCCTCGATGCGCCGGATCAGGTCTTCCTGGTTAATCGCGCGGATGAGGATTCGCTTCTCCGGCGACGTTTCGCCCGAGAGAAGCTCGATCTGAGATTTGCGGAGCCCGAGCGACCTGGCCAACAGGTCGAGGATCGCGCGGTTCGCTTTGCCGCGCTCGGGAGCTTGGGTGACGGCAATCTTCAGCGCGCCGTCGTGCACGCCCATGACGCCATTCTTGCGGGCGGCGGCTTTCGCCTTCACCGAGAGGATGACCCCCTCGGACGTGGTTTCGAGGTTGAGCACGATGAATGGCTGTTTGGCTCGCTGGCGCGAGCCGGTGGTCACTCGCGGAGCGAGTGACCTACATTGACGACGTAGCTTACGGCCGCGCGGCGGGGCATGGCGGTTGGCCTGCCGCCGTTGCCGAGGAGGTCGATCTGGATGTTCTGCAGGCGGTCTTTCTTTTGATAACGGGTGACGATCACGTCGCTGAGGCGCACCCGCTGCGGCTGGTCGAATTCGATCTGCACCGAGCCGTCGTAGCGGAAGGCGCGGATCGCCTCGACTTCGTCCGCCAGCGATATGCCCCCTGGCCGCCACGTTTCTCCGATGCGGAACTCGATTGCCGTGTCTGTCCCTTTCCTTTGGCGGGCGTCGTTGAGGTAGATCGGCAGCGTCTCCCACAGTTCGGTCACCTCGTCGGCGCCTTGCGAGAGGAGTTCACTCTCGATGCGCAACCCGTCGTCCTCGAGCGTGAAGCGGCGGCGATAGTAGACGTGGCCCGCATCCAACGCGCCGGCCTCTGCGATGGTGCGGTCGGTTCCCAGCGATCCGAGCACGTGGATGTGCGGAGGCTCGGCGCCGGTTTCGTAACGGACCCACGGCTCGCGCTGCCGGGCGGAGGAGAACGCGACGCCGCCGGCCGTGCGGCCCCAAAGGTGATGCGTCGGCCAGCCGTCGACTTTGTCCCAGGTGACGTAGTTCCACTTGTCGGGCAGCCGCCCGAGCACCACCACGCCGGTGGGCCTGGTCCAGAACGCCGCCAGCGATCCGCCGGCCAAGGCCCCGCTGCCGCCGACCTCGTAACCGCGTCCCATGTGCGGGACCGCCTCGACCTGAAATCCCCAGTCGCCGCGCTTCACGGCCCAGAACTCCTTGTCGAAGTTAATGCTGAAGTCGCCGCCCCGCTCAAACGGCGGCAGGAGCATGTCGCTTTGCTCCTCCGCCAACTTCTGGAAGCGGGCATACGAGCCGCGGAGGTAGTGGTCCCAGGTGTAGGGCAGGTCGGCGGGCCAGTGGCCTTCTTGCCAGATCGGCGGCTGCTCGGCGCTCCACTTTTCCGGCCGGCTGGGACGGCGGCGAAGCCGCTGGATCCCCGCACGGATGTCCGACAGCATCGCCTCGCGGCTCGCCAGTCCCCAGGCGTGTCCATCATAGGCGCCGGGATGCACCCGCAGCCGATAGAGTCCTTCCTCGGTCAACATCGCCTCGGCGAAGGGACGCCACGGCCGGTCGCGTTGATCGTGCGGATACGGATCGTTCGTGCGTTTGGCCCAACTCGACGGGCCTTCGTATGACCCATCCGGCTCGGGAAAGGTGTTGTACGCCTTGAAGCGGACCATCCGCTCGACGACCTCCGGCAGAAAGGCGTCCCAGTCGGCGTCGCCGTGCGTGATCATCGCCGCCTCGGCCAGGTGATAGAGCGAGATGCCGTTGTAGCTCGTCTCCGGCCCATCCGCCTCGCCGATATAGCCGGCGGGATGGAACGTGCCGCGGCGTCCGTCGGACGTGGCCGGGGTGCGTTCGGGATCGCCGAAGAGAATCCGCCGCGCCTCGCGGACCAGGCGACGGTGCATCGCCTCGTCCTCGAACACCAGGTCCAACTCCGCCAGCTTGACGATCTCCCGCATATCCATGTTCGTGTTCTCATCCCGCGGCGCCAGACGCTCCATCTTCTCGAGGTAATGAAGCATCCCCGCGCGATAGGCCTGTTCGGCGGCGGTCGGCAGCAGGTGCGCGGCGTGGTGGAGCGTGTACGCCCATTGCCCGAGATTGGCGGCCATGAAGTCCGGCTTGAGGTTCCGCGGGTCGGCCTGCTGGGCGCTCTCCAGCATGGTCATATCGACGGCGGCCATCACCAGCGCCCGCCGCAGCGCCCGCTGCGACGCGGCGTAGGGATTGCCGGGAAAGTCGAACTGCGCCCACCACGCGGGCGAGCCCGGCTCGGGAAAGATGCGGATCGCGTCGTCGCCTTGGATCCGCGCGAGCGTGAAATACTCCGGCGCCGCCTGCAGGGCCGCGATCGGCGGCTCGCGGCCCAGGTGGCCGAGCACAATCCAATCGCGATAGACCCGCTCGTCGTCCTGCTCCTCGTACGCTTCGGGATACGTGAATGTGTGATCGTCGATGGCGAAGTCGGCGGTCTTGAGCGTCGCCAGATGACCGCGCAGGGCGATCTGCCAGTCGTGATCCTGCGGCAACTCCGCGGCGAAGGCGACGCTTGGAATCTTGAGTATCGCGAGGACTGCGAAGATCAGACGCGGATGAGACATGAGACCGCTCCGCCTGGAGAATGCTGCACGCCGCCCCGGAGGGGCGCTCCGATCATAGCCCACCGATTCATCGGTGGGAATGAGATCGCCAGTCACGCGCCGGAGTCCCGCAGGGACGACTGAAACGCCGGCGCCACGCCAAACCCTTGCGCGCGTGGCGGGCTGACCTTTCATTCGTCCCTACGGGACTACCGGCGCGGTGTGGGAGCATTCCCACCGATAAATCGGTGGGCTATGGTCAGACGTCCCTGCGGGACGGGAAGCGACGGTTCTCGTCATCCGGGCGCATGCCTACGCTAATCCCAGAGGTGTTTTGGATCGTACTCGATCCCATGACGCTCGAGGAATTCAATAAACTCCTCTTGGAACGTTTTCCTACGATGCTTCGCCTTCTGAGAACGGATGTAGTCGGTCGTGCGTTCTACCTGCGAAACTCCGATGCTGAACGCGCCATAGCCTTCCTGCCACGCGAAGTCACGTCGGTCCGAAAACGTTTCGTGCACCCACTTGGACGAGCCGCCTTTGATTAACTGCATCGCCTTGGCCACGTCGAGCGTCTTCGGCAGCGAGAGCAGCATGTGCACGTGATCCTCCACGCCGCCGATCGCCAAGGCGGTCATCTTGTTCTGCTTGGCGATTCCGCCCATATACGGCCAGAGACGCTCCTCCAACTCGGGTGTAATAACCGGACGGCGATGTTTGGTGCTAAAGACACAGTGATAGAGCGAACTGACAAACGAGTGAGACATGAGACGGCTCCTGGTGAATAGAGATGCTGAAGCCCGCCCCGGAGGGGCGTTTTGATCATAGCCCACCGATTTCTCGGTGGGAACGAGGTCGCCAGCATTCCCACCGATGAATCGGTGGGCTACTTTCATGCGTCTCTGCGGGACGAGAGGTCCGTGCTTTCGTTGGGCGTTACCGCGGTCTCCGAGCCTGCCCCGATCAAGCGATCAACTCACCAATCGCCTTGCCGCCGAATTGCGAAAGCTGCTTGAAGCGGCCGGCGTGGAAATACGTGAGGCGGTTGTCGTCCAGGCCCAGCAGCTTCAACAGCGTGACGTGCAAGTCGCGGATGGGATGGACGGCTTCCACCGCCTCGGCGCCCAGCTCATCGGTGGCGCCGATCGTGTGGCCGGCGTTCGATCCGCCACCCGCCAGCCAGACCGTCATCGCCTTGGCGTTGTGGTCCCGGCCATAGGCCACTCCGCCGCGAACGCCGTTGTCGGGGCTGCGGCCGAACTCGCCGCACCAGACCACCAGCGTCTCATCCAACAGGCCCCGCTGCCGCAGATCCTGGATGAGAGCGGCGATGGGACGGTCCACCGACTCGATCAGTGACGTATGGGCCCGATGGATGTAATCGTGCGAGTCCCACGTGCCGGCGTAAAGCTGCACAAATCGCACTCCGCGCTCCACCAGCCGGCGGGCCAGCAGACATCGCCGAGCGAAGGCGTCGGTTGACTCATCCCCTACGCCGTACATTGCCAGCGTCCGCGCGTCTTCCGACTTAAGATCGAAAATCTCCGGCGCCTGCATCTGCATGCGGAAGGCGCGTTCGTAGCTGTCCACGCGGGCCGCCAGCTCGTCGTTCCCCGGATTCTCTTCCATGTGGCGGCGGTTGAGCTTCGCCAGCAGGTCGAGGTTCGCCCGCTGATGTTCGGGCGTGATCCCCGCGGGCGGCTGCAAGTTGAGGATCGGGCTCCCCTGCGGCCGCAGCGGCGTCCCCTGATAATGGGCGGGAAGAAAACCATTGCTCCAGTTGGCCGCGCCTCCCTGCGGGTAAGCCAGCTCCGGCAGCACAATGAAGCCGGGCAGGTCCTGATTCTCCGAACCCAGGCCGTAGGTGACCCACGAGCCGATCGCCGGATCGCCGCCGAAGCGGTTCCCCGTGTTCATGTGGTACAGCGCGGTGGGATGATTGACCGACTCCGCCTGGCAGCCGCGATAGAAGCACAGCTCATCGGCCACGCCGGCCAGATGCTCCCAGTTCTGCGCCATGTCGGCGCCCGACCGTCCGGCTTTGCGGAACTCGAAGGGGCTTTCGACGAAGTACCGCTTGCCGCTCTCCATCGCCGACTTGTCTTCCCCGTCGCGATGGAACTCCTGGAGGTGCATCTCGCGAAGCTTCGGCTTGGGATCGAAAGTGTCGATGTGGCTCGGCCCCCCCTCCATAAAGAGGAAAATGCACGACTTCGCCTTCGCCGGGAGGTGGCCGGACTTGGGGGCGAGAGGATTGGCGCCGCGATACGTCGGCTCCTCGGCCGATAGGAGTGACGAGAGCGCGACGGAGCCGAGGGAGGCGCCGAGGCTGTAGAGAAATTCGCGGCGAGGAACGAATTGTCGTGCTTGTTTCATGGCGACCACCTTGTTACGAAAGTCCGTACTGCGTTAATGTCCGGCGGAGCTTCGCCATTTCCATCTCCTCCAGCGGCGTCATCGGCAGGCGCAGCTCGCCGGTGTCGCGGCCGAGCAATTGCATCGCGGCCTTGATGGGAATCGGGTTGGTGGCCAGCCCCAGCATGTCGCGGCAAAGCGGGAACAGCTTGTGGTGCAGCGACTGGCTCTGGCGGATGTCCCCTTTGCGGAAGGCCTCGACGAGGGTGATCATGTCCTGCGGGACGATGTTGCCTACCACGGAGATGACCCCTTCGGCGCCGACGGACATCAACGGCAGCGTCAGGCTGTCGTCGCCGCTGAGCACCGTCAGATCGGTCGTCGCGAGGATCTGCGAGGACTGGTCCAGCGAGCCAGTCGCCTCTTTGACCAGTGCGATGTTCTCCACCTCCGCCAGCCGGGCGATCGTCTCCGGCTCGATATTCTTGCCGGTTCGCCCCGGGATATTATAGACGCACAGCGGGATGCCTACCGCCTCGGCCACCGCCTTGTAGTGCTCATAAAAGCCGCGCTGCGTCGGTTTATTGTAATACGGGGCGACCATAAGCGCCGCGTCGGCCCCTTCTTTTGCCGCCCAACGAGTCAGCCGCAGCGCCTCCGCCGTGCTGTTGGAGCCGGTTCCGGGCATCACTTTGACTCGCCCCCCGGCCGCCTCGACCACGGCGGAGATCACCCGCTCGTGCTCCTCATGCGTCAGCGTGGGGGATTCGCCCGTCGTGCCGACCGGGCAGAGGCACTTCGTGCCGGCCTCGATCTGGAACTCCACCTGGGAGCGGAGCAGGTCGTAATCGACCGCTCCATCTTTGAAGGGGGTCACAAGGGCGACCGACAAGCCGGCGAACGCGGCGCCTTTTCTGGCCATGGTTTTCCGCAGGATGGGGAGGGAAGGGGGCCGAACGCATTACGCTTATCATAAAGAACTTACGTCGATTGACAACGCGCCCCACGCTGACCTTGCTGCCGCGCACCGCTCCGTTTACAGTAACCTCAGCGGCGCCGCCCGCGAGTCTCGAGGCAGTCATGGGCGAAATCAGCAACCCGAAACCGATTCCTCCCGCCGAAGCGGCCGTTCCCAAGGCGGTGGTCAGTCGGCTAAGCCTTTACCTGCGGGAATTGCAGCACCTGGTGCGAGACGGGTACGAGACGACCAGCTCCACCCAGCTCGGCTCGCTCCTGGGTTTCACCGACGCCCAGGTTCGCAAAGACCTGGCTTACTTCGGCCAGTTCGGCTATCCGGGAATCGGCTACCGCTGCAGCGAGTTGATCAACGCCGTGAAGGGCATCTTGGGCACCGACCGCTGCTGGCCCGTGGCTTTGGTGGGATTGGGGAACCTGGGCCGGGCCCTTCTCGGTTACAAAGGATTCGAGACGCAAGGCTTCCGCATCGCGGCCGCCTTCGATGTCGATCCCGCCAAGGTCGGAACGGCGATCGAAGGGGTACCCACCTATGCCCTGGACGATCTGGCGGAGGTGGTGGCGGTTAAGAAGATCAAGCTGGCGATGATCGCCGTCCCCGCCCCGGCCGCCCAGGACGTGGCCGATCGCCTGGCCGCCGCGGGCATCGACGGCATCATGAACTTCGCCCCGGTCACGATCACCCCCCACGACGGCGTAAGCATGGTCGGAGTCGATCTGGCGATTGAGCTGGAGCAACTCACCTTCAACGTCGTGAACCACCAGCCCAAGCCGTGAGTCCGTGGTGCGACGTTCTCTTCCGTCGTAGAAAAGAGTGTGCCGACCCAAGCGGCGGCGACTCAGAGACGTGATCGGATAGCCGATGCCCGCGCTCACGGCGCCCAGGACGTCGCGGCCGCGACTTCACTCCCCCAGCAACAGCCATGCTGCGAGAGCGGCTGCGGCGGTTTCGACGCGGAGGATGCGCGGGCCGAGGTTGACGGCCTGCCAGCCCGCCTGGAGCGCGAGCGATGCTTCCTCGTCTGTGAAGCCGCCTTCCGGGCCGACCGCGAGGAACACCGCGGAATGCTCTTCGCCGTTCGGCTGGTTCGCCGCCGTCAGCCGCTCGCCGACCGGATGA
>JAHWKS010000280.1 GCA_019347795.1 Planctomycetota bacterium
GAAACAGGTGCTGGAACATGGCGATCACCTCATCCACTTCCAGCGGGATCATGGGGAGCATGATCGCCGCCGCCAACAGGCACATCGTGCACCAGTGGCCGACGACCACCGGCTGCGAGATCACGAGGATGATGTGCGTCAGCCCCAGCGGGATCACCAGCACGCCGAAGAAAGCCACCATCCACGGCATGGTGCGCCACCGGGCGGGGCTTCCCATGAAGCCCATCAAAAACTCAAACGTATACGAGATGCCGCCCAGCCCGGCGTCGGAGATCGGCCACGTGTGCGACATCTTGCTGTTGAGCACTTTGGCCGTGTTGGCCGAGAAGCCGAAGAACGGGTCCCAAACGTAGTTGATGTAGCCGAGCTGAAACATCGCCAGGTACCGCGACACCAGCCAGCCGGCGAAGCCCGTGGCGATCATGATCCACCGCTGCGGCCAGCTTGAGGGGTTGTAGCTCCAGCCCGGCGGCTGCGGGTCGCCCATCTGCATGTACATGATCATGTTCGGCATGCCGGGAACGAGGATCGTCAGCCCGATCAGCCACGCCCCCACGAGGGTGTCGTTGAGGTACGCCGCGGCGGTCGGCGCCCAAAAGAGCACGGGCGCCATGGTGAGCCACACGCCGACGAAGCAGCACGCCCACAGGCTGATCGGCCGATTCGGCGAGAGTGACCGCCAGCCGAGGATCAAGAGGACCAGCCCGCACAGCACGTCGCTCCAGGTCATCAACTGCGCCCGCAGCGCCGTGTGCGCCTGGTGGCTGAACCACACACCGCGTCCGCCGCTGGGATCAACCCACAGCTCGGCGTTGAGATAGCCGAAGGAGAACGGCGCCACAAGCAGCCAGCACCCCAGCATAATGATCGTCCAGTACACCCACAGCGTGTGCTTGTGGTGCATCTTGAGCATTTCGAGGCGGTCTTCCTCGCTCATGTGATGACCGCCGTGCCCGTGCTCTTCGTGATCGCCGTGCTCGTGCTGCTCGTGCTCTCCCTTTTCCTCCTCATGCTGTTGATGCTTCTGATGATGCTGGGAAACCTGCTGCTCGACCATCGGCCGGGACACGCCGCGTCCGCCCATCCCCATGCCGCCGTGCTGCTCTTCCTGACGCTCGTGAGATTTGCTCATCGCCGACCACGGATTGCCGATCACTGGTTGCTGAGGCGCGAGGCAGCGCCCCCGCTCCGAGCAGTTGAGCGAGACGAATTGCATACGCCTGGACCTCGGGAGATACGCAGCAGTGCAATTCCCATTCCGCTACGCCTGTGCCCCGGGTCGGGTGGGCGAACCCCCTGGGGCCGGGAAACCGGCCTTGGGCGGAAACTGCGGCGCGAGTACAATCCCGCGACTTTTTCTCTCTTCTGTCGCGGACCGGCGAGTCGTCATTCGCCGGAGTTCTTGCAAGCTCTGCTCATGACCGACAGTCACATGCCGCCGTCCGGACACGCTTCCGCCGTTTCGCAACGCCGCTTGCGGTTTCGCCGCTGGTTGGGCGTCGCGGGATTCCTTCTGCTTGCGGTGGCGGTGATCGGATGGTTCCTGCCCGCGATGATCGCGGCCACGTTGCTCAAGAACTCGCTCGTCCAAGCGGCCCTGCCCGACTTTCGCGGACACGTGACGTTGGGTCGGGTCTCGGCGGGTTGGTTCTCACCGGTGCGGGTTCGGGATGTCACGGTCCGCGATGAAGCCGGCGAGCCGCTGGCGGAAGTTGTCGCGGTTGCCACCGAAGCGCGACTGTGGCGACTGCTGTGGGACTCGCAGAACATCGGCGAGGTGCGTCTCCACGAACCGGTGCTCCACGTCATCGTGCGCGACGGCGGCAGCAACGTGGAGGATGCGCTGGCGCCGCTGTTGGCCGGGCCGTCCGGCCGCGGCGTGAACTGCCTTGTGCACATCGCCGACGGCAAATGTGTCCTCCGCGAGCACGACTCGCAGCGCGAGACGGCGATCGAAAATATCAGCGCCGACGTCACGGTTCCTGCCCTGGCGGCGGCGCCCGTGGAGTGGCGATTCACCGCGAGCGTCACCGACGGCGGCGCCTCCGGGAATCTCGCCACGGAGGGACATTGGCGCCCAGGCCGCGATGCTTGGGGCGTCGGAGAAGCCAAGCTCACAGCGGACGGTCTGTCGCTCGCCGCGCTGGCGCCGGCGCTGCTGCGCTGCGGCGTGGCAGCAGAGTTGTCCGGCCGGGCCGATGTGCGCGGCGATGTGATTGTTTCCAACGGTAGCCGGCGAGAGGTGCATTTGCAGCGATTCGCGATCCGGCAACTCTCGGCCCGCGTGCCTCAGTGGCTCGGAAGCGACACGCTGCAGCTCACGGAGCTGAATGCGTCAGGGGAAGCCGTGCTGACGGCGGAGATGATCTCACTTCGCGACGCGGCGCTGACATGCGACATCGGCCGGCTGCGAGGCTCCGGCGAAACTCGATGGGAGGCGCTGTCGGCCGCGCAGCTCGTCGCCGCCCTGCGGAGTTCGACGTTTGACTTCGACGGCGAAGCGGATCTGGCGCGGCTCGCACAGACGTTCCCGAAAACGCTGCGGCTCAGGCCGGGGCTGACGGTCACCTCCGGCGTCGTCCGCGTCGAATGTGCGACCCGCGACGAGGCCGGCCCCCGCCGCTGGGAAGGACGCCTGGAAACTGCGAACCTCGCCGCAGTGCACGGCGCCCGGCAAGTGACGTGGGAGCATCCGCTCACAGCCACGTTCGCAGTTCAGGACGCGGCCGACGGACCGATCATCGAGCAGGCGTCGTGCCATGCTGACTTCGTTCAAGCCAGCGGCCGCGGCTCGCTCGCCGAAGGGAGCGTCACGGTCCAAGGCGATCTCTCGAAGCTGTCGGCCGAGCTCGAAAAGCTTGTGGACCTGGGCGAGATGCAATTCGGCGGCTCGCTCCAAGCCGACCTCGAGTGGCGCCGCGGCGAAGCGGACCAGACCGAGGCGGCGGGAAACGTCAATCTGGCCGACTTTCAATGGTCGGCGCCGGGACGCCGGCCGTGGCGGGAGCCGCAGCTTGCGGCGTCGTTTGCCGCGGCTGGTTTGCTCGACGAAAACGGCGCTCGTCGCATCGACCGTGGACAAGTCGAATTGAAAGCCGCAGGCGACTCCGCAGCCGTGCGGCTTCGCGGTCCCGTGGAAAATCCCGGCGCCGCGGCGAGCTGGCCGATCGAGTGCGAGGCGAGCGGCGACTTCGTCACTTGGCTGCCGCGCGTCGAGAACTTCATTTCGCTGGCCGACTGGAATGTTGAGGGCGGATTCACGGCGTCGGCCGCCGGCGCTGTTTCGACGCAGCGCGTTCAACTGGAATCCGCCACCCTGGGCATCGATCGCCTCTATGTGGCCGGCGCCGGATTGACGATCCGTGAGCCGCGGGTCGAGGCGAAGGGCGACCTGAGATGGGACGGAAATAGTCGGTCGATTGCCGCCCGGCAGGCGGCGCTTGCATCCAGCAGCATCGCGTTTCGAGCCCAGAACGTGGCCGCGAGTCTCGCTCCGGGCAATTTCACCGCAGCCGGCGAGATCGACTTTCGCGGCGACTTGCACCGCATCGCGAAGTGGCGGCATAACCCGCAGTCCCATCCAACGATGAATCTGGAGGGAATCGCGTCCGGCCGGGTGATCGCCAGGCACACATCCGCCGGCGTCGAGATTCAGGGGAATGCCGACGTAGAGAACCTGGCGTACAGCGTTCCGGCGCGTGTGCCCGCGCCGTCCAGTACGACGCCGATCGCACAGTCCATCGCGTGGACGACGCTCTGGCGCGAGCCGCGGCTGCGACTTTCGGCCGACGCCGCTTACGCGCCGCAGGAAGACTCCCTTCGGCTCAAGCAGTTCACGGCGGCGGGCGAGGCGCTGCAACTGGCGGCGGAGGGGAGCGTCGGCGAGGTCTCGCGAACTTGCCGCGCCGATCTCTCGGGGCAATTCGATTACGACCTCGAAAAGCTCTTGATGCTGTTCCGTCCGCTGATCGGCCCCGACCTGAAAATGACCGGCCGCGGCCCTCGTCCGTTCACCATCCGGGGACCGCTCTTCGCCGCCGCCAGTTCCGCCCCGGTGCTCGTCCCGGCGGAATTGAACGTCGAGACGAGTCTCGCCTGGACATCGGCGGCGTATCAGGGAATCCCGTCGGGCGCCGGCGAGGCGCCGATCACGCTCTCCGGCGGGGTGGCCGCCGTCGGCCCGCTCGACATGCCCGTGAGCGAAGGCCGGCTCACCGTGGCGCCGAAGGTGCTGCTCAACGCCTCGCCCATGCTGGCGACGATCGACGCCGGCCCCGTGCTGCAAGACGTGCGAATATCGCCCGGGATGTGCCGCACGTGGTTGAAATACGTCGCGCCGCTGGTGGCCGATGCGGCGCAGGCGGAGGGTCGCTTCTCGATCGATCTGACGCAGCCGGCACGCATTCCGCTGGAGGCGCCGGCTCAAAGCGAAGTGCACGGCGTGCTGAAGGTTCACGGCGCCCAAGTCGGACCGGGTCCGCTGTCGCGGCAGTTTCTCACGCTTGCCGAGCAGGTGAAGGCGGCGGTCGAGCGGCGGCCGCTGGCGCCCGGGCAATTCGGCGGAACGTGGCTGATAATGACGGAGCAGAACATCCGCTTCGAGATGGCGGGGGGCCGCATCTATCACCGCGATTTGCAGCTCAGCGCCGGGGACGTCGCGATCCGCACGCGCGGCTCCGTGGGCGTCGATCAGTCGCTCGACCTGCTGGCGGAAGTCCCGATTCAGGATCGCTGGGTGGAGCGAGAGCCGCTCCTGGCGGGCTTTCGCGGACAGACGCTGCAGGTCCCGGTGAGCGGATCTCTCACTTCGCCGCGGCTCGATCAGCGCGCGAGCGAACAGTTCGCCCGGCAGATGCTCGGCGACGCCGCCCGTCGCTTATTAGAAGAGAATCTGAAGACGAATCCTGACATCCGCGGCGCCCTCGACAAGCTCTTCGGCAGTTAGTGCGCTTGCGGCTCATTCCGCGGATACGCCGCGAATATACAGCCGCTGCACTTCCGCCATGCAGCACTGGCCGTCGGCGGCGAGCACGGCGCAGCGGGCATCGCTCGACTTCGACTTCGCAAGCAGCTCGCGAATGCGCGTGGGCGATCGCTCCGCAACGTCGGCATCGATCTCATCCCGGCCAAACCCGAAGCAGGCGCACACCGGCGCCGACGGGTCCTTCGGATACACCGCCTGCTGCAATTCGGCGACCGTCACCACCCGCTCCAAGAGATCGAAGTACGCCGCCTCGCACTTCGCGAAGCTGCAGAACCACGCCGAGTCACCGAGATGGCCGCGCGCCTCCGGCCGGATGTGATGGTCGAGCGTCGCCTCGCCCACCGCCTCCCCAACTGAGCCGCACCGCGGGCAGTACGCCCGACCATCAAACTCCGGCTCGCGAATGAAGGCTTTGTTCATGCCAATCGCCGCTGAACTTCCGCAGCGGAAGCGCAATCGAAAAACGATAATTCTCTTTGCGACGGCGTCACGGACGGGTCGTATTTTTTAGGTCATTCAAGACTTCCTGAACTTCGGCGGCGCGGGCGGGGTCGGCTTGGGCGAGGGCGTCAAAGATCGGCTGGGCCTCGTCGGACCTTCCGGCGCGCCAGAGGCAGGAGGCGGCGCTGAGGCGGCTGCGACGGGCCAACTCCAGCTCGCCCCCCTGTTCGTAATCGCCCGCCAAGACCAGCTCCAGGTGCGCCGCCGCAAGATAATGCTGCGCCGCGTCATCTCCCCATCTCCGCGAGCATCCCCCGCTGCACCTCCCGAGACTTCACCGTCACCAACATGTCGCTTACGACCGATGGCACAGATTGCGTTCCTTTTCATCGCAATCGAAGGTTTCACCGTGAGGTTCGGGCGCCGCCGGATGCGATTCCCAACAACCCCGCCACGCTCAGCCCGATTGACTCTGTCGCTTTTGGCGAGCGTCGGTTGTCTGTCGCTGCGCCAACAAACGCGCGGCGCGCTCCGCAAGACGGGCATCGCGTTCCCGATCGCGGCGCTCCTCCACCGCCTTCCGAAACGCCTCTCGATCCTCAGCCGTATGCTCGTGCGGCTCGACCACCAGATCAAGATTGTCGATATCGACTACAACGGCCATTGGTCGGACTCCTTGTAGTATTGCTCCACGAGTTGAAGGGAGTTTTCCGCGGCGATAACCATTCGGCTACTCGACCCAACCTGTTCGGCGCCGAGCGTGACTTTGTAATGCTCGATCAATTCGGTTTTGGCGTCAAAGCCCACGTAGCCGTCGAATTTCGAAGCAAACGAACGAGCACATGCAAAGGCGAAGAGGTTTCCCGGTACGCCCCGAAATAACTTGTTCTGGCCGACGTTATGCGGCGCACTCTCCAGCAGGTGAACCAAAACGAACCCCTCCGCCGGCTCCAAGGACATCAGCCCCTGCACGGCGCCTGAGCCTTCGGCAAGCAAGGCGACAACGTCCCGCCCCTTACGCTTGGCCTCTTCCCGCCACTTAAAGCGCCATCGCTCCAAATCGGATCGTTGCGGCGCGGTCAACTCGGTAAAAGGCACGATGGTCGTGGGAAAGACCTGACCCGTCGTCCCGTGAACAACCGAGTTGGCCAACAGGTCGATTTCTTCATCGATTTCGGACATGGCCGCTGTCGCACGTCTCGCTCGTAAATATCCCGACTTGCATCGCTTTTTCCATTATAGGGAACGACGACTCGCCGGACGATAACGCTGGTGTCCAGCAGTCCGCGGCTTCAATGCGGCATTGCTGGGCAAGCCCAGCATTGGCGCCTAATACGTTGATAGCTCGCAGCGTCGTCACTCCCGCACCTGCTCGAAGTAGAAGACGCCGCGTTTGTTGGCGGTTGCGATGTCCACCAGACCGTCGCCGTTGATGTCGGCTACTTCGAATTGCGTGCCGACGCCGCTGTTGTGGTCGAACTGGTGGGGGATCCATACCGGCTTGCCATCCTGGCGGGTCAGCTCGTACCAGAACATCACCGCGGCGTCGCTGTCGCCGGGATCCCGGCCGCCGTGGGCCCACCAGCGCTTGCCGGTGACGAAGTCAGGCAGGCCGTCGCC
>JAHWKS010000281.1 GCA_019347795.1 Planctomycetota bacterium
GGCGAGATCTTCTACTCCTCGCCGGACGATCAGGATTGGGTATTGCTCGCGACGGCGAAGTGATCATCGCGGAAGCCAGCGCTCCGCCAGCGCCGCAAACAGCACCGGCAGCGCGATCGCCGCGCCCAGCGCCAGCGGAAGCCATCCGTGCTGCTCGGCCAATTGCCCGAAGGCCGAGTACGCGAGCGAAACGCCGAGATTCGCCAGCAGCACCGGCGGCAGGAAGCGGCGCCACGCCAGCCGATGCACGCCCATCAAGAGCACGCCCGCCTCGGCCAGCACCGGCACGGCCCGCGTCAGCACGAGCACTGCCGGTCCGAACTGCTGCGCGATGCGGTGCATCCGCTCCAGCTCGTCTTCGCGGCTGAACTTCGCGGCGAACGGCCGGCCCCATCGGCGGGCGAGGGCGAACCCGATCGCGGCGCCGAGGCTCATGCCGAGCCACGACGCGACCGTTCCGCCGGTGACTCCCAGCTTCCATCCGCCCAGCGTGCTGATCACACTCGACGGAACCGGGAGCAGAATATCGGTCGTCAAGAATCCCACCACCGCCAGCGCCGCGATCGGCGCGCTGTGGGGACTCTTCATCCACCGCTCGACCCAGGCTTCCATCTGCGGCCCGAACGCCAGAAACGGCAGCACCGGGATCAGCAGCACAACCGCCATCAGCAAAGCGGTGCGAAAGAGATCACGCACAGGGTCAGGGGTCAGGGGTCAGGGGTCAGGAGTCAGGGGTCGGGGAGTGTTAACTCTTCTTCGATGCGGAGGAGGCGGTTGTACTTGGCGAGGCGTTCGCTGCGAACGATGGCGCCGATCTTGATTTGGTCCGCGGCGACGGCGACCGCCAGGTCCGCCAGGCTCGTGTCCTCCGTCTCGCCGCTGCGGGCGGAGACGATGATCGCCATGCCCGCTTCGCGCGCGGCGCCAATCGTCTCGAAGGTTTCGCTGAGCGTGCCGATCTGATTCATCTTCACGAGCACCGCATCGGCGGCTCTTAACTCTGCGGCCTTCTTCACCCGCGCCGGATTCGTGGCCAGCAGATCGTCGCCCACCAGGCGCGTTCGCCCTGCGAGCCTGGCGAACAGTGCTTGCCAGCCTTCCCAGTCGTCCTCGGCCAGACCATCCTCGATGCTGCGCACGGGAAAGTCCTCGACCCACGCCGCGAGGTGGTCGATCATCTCGCCGCTGGTGAGGAGCTTCCCTCCTTCGCTGGCCAGGCGGTAGGCGCCCTCTTCGAAAAAATGCGTCGCCGCCACGTCGAGGGCGAGCGAGGCGTCCTCGCCGGGGCGCAATCCCGCTTCCTCGATCGCCCGCACGACGAACTCCGCGGCTTCGCGGTTGCTCTTGAGGCGCGGACCGTAGCCCCCTTCGTCGCCGACCAGGCGGCCCTCGTAGCCGGCGTCTTGCAGCAGCCGTCCCAGCCGGCGGTAGACGCGGACGATTCGCTCCAGCGCCGCACGGAATGACGGGGCGCCGTGCGGCGAAATGAGCACGTCCTGGAAATCCAGGTTCCCGCCGGCGTGGAGACCGCCGGAGATCATGTTCGTCATCGGCAGCGGCAACCGCGGCGCCGCGGCCGGCGTGATGAACCGGTTCAGATGCCGGTAGAGAGGGACGCCGTCGGCGGCCGCCCCGGCGTGCGCCGACGCCAGCGAGACGCCGAGAATCGCATTGGCCCCCAGCTCCGACTTCTGCGGCGTCGCGTCCAGGATGAGAAGCTTCGCGTCCAAGGCGATCTGGTCCCTCACATCCACGCCGGCCAGGGCGGGAGCGATGATCTCGTTCACATGAGAGACCGCCCGGCCGACGCCGTCGCCGTCGTACCAATGCGGATCGCCGTCGCGCAGCTCCAGGGCCTCGGCGCTGCCGGTGCTTGCGCCCGAGGGGACAATCGACGCGCCGCGATGTCCGCCGGCGGTGCGAATCTCGACTTCGACGGTCGGCCGGCCGCGGCTGTCGAGCACTTCCCGAGCATGAATCTGAGCGATGCGAGGCATAGATTCCAGCGATCAACCGCGGCGGATTCCGGCTTTGTCGAACGCCGGCGCGACGTTCGCATAGCATCGCCTGGCGGCGGCGATGGGGTCGTAGCCGGGCTTCCCGTGAATCTGCCCGCTTACCTCCACCACGACGTCGCCGCGGTAACCGGCGTCGGCCGCCAGCCGCAGGTACTTTGCGTAATCGATCTCTCCCTCGCCCGGCAGGAGAAACTGAACTCGCGAGGCGTTGCCTTGTGCGTCTTTGATGTGAATGAAGACGGAGTGCGGGACGAGCCTGCGGATCGACGACGCCAATTCGAATCCGCGCAACTGGAAATGACTGTAATCATACGCGCAGTTCACGTGCCCGCTCTCGGCCTGCGCGGCCAGCCAGACGGCGTCTTCGGGCGTGTGGAGCGCGCCGCCGACGTGGGCTTTGATCGCGAGCACGAAATCGCCGTCTTCCGCGGCCTTCGCCCAATCGCGGAGTCGGGCGGCCATGTGATCCTTGTTTGACTCCCACTGGTCCGGGCGCCCGCCGAGCACCGTCTCGACGATCCGCGGCCCCGCAGGCGAAATTCGCTTTGCGATCTTTCCCGCCGCCGCCAGCCGCTTTAGATTCGAGTCGTGCCGCACGTCCTCGACCGCCAGCGGCAGGTTCTCCATGAGGGCCGAGAGCCGCAAACCCGATTCCTGCAATGCGCCGCGGAAGCGATCCTGGTCGCCCACCGGCCACGCCATCGCATCCGCCGGCCAACCTTCCATCACCGGCAACTCAACGCAGTCATATCCAATCTCGGCGCATGCGTGCGCCGCTTCAGCCGGCGGCAACGATCGCATGCCATAGAGGCTGAAGCCGAAACCCATCGTTGTGACGTCGTCCGCGGCCAGGCTCACCGCCGGCGCCAGCGCCGCTCCGGCGCATGCCGTCAAGAAAGCTCGCCGGTATCTATTGGGGAAAGCGACCGTTTCATTCATGCGACAATTATGCAGGACGCGGGCGCATGAAAAAAGGTCCGCCCCGTGCCGGAAGGACATTCATATCCTCGCGACGGAGCGGACCATTGCCCGCTTAAGACACCATCGCCAGCGGCGCTCTGGCCGCCCCGAGGAACGGCGCCCAGCTCGCCAGGCTGCCGCGGTGGTTGCTCAGCGGCTTCCACGTCGGGCGCGACGGGCTGCGGCGGAGGCGCATTCCGGCTTGCTCGGGCGTGCGGTCCGCCTTCCGGCGGTTGCAGGCGCCGCATGCGGAGACGCAGTTCTCCCAACTCGTGGCGCCCCCCTTTGACTTCGGCAGCACGTGGTCCAGCGTCAGCTCCTCCCGCCCCGGCTGCCGGCCGCAGTACTGGCACGTCAGCCGGTCGCGCCGAAAGACGCTCCGCTTGCTGAACGCGATGCGAATGTCGGGTGTCCGCTCGTACCGGCTCAAGCTGACAATCTCCGGCGCCCGCAGCCGGAGCATGACGCCGCGGATCGCCGGCTCGTCCTTGCTCGCCGGCCGGACCGCCCAATCGTCCCAGTTGTAGAGCTGGAAGCTCTCCGGATCGACCACGCGAGCCGCATCCCGCGCCAAAAGCACCAGCGCTTTCTGCACGGAAGTCACCTGTACCGGCTGCCACGATCGGTTCAGCACCAGCGCCGGCCGTTCCAAGATCGAGGGCATGGGAAAGGAAGTGTCGAAGAGTCGAAGAAGTGAATCCAGCGCCCGGTTAGCGGGGGGGCTTGCCCGCACGTCGCCGCCGCGAGCCGATCCCGCGATCGGCGTCACTCTTCGGACACCCGTGCAGAAACGAAGGTTCGCAGCCGGGGCTACGGCGAGGACAAGAGCGGCGCGGCGCCGCCGAGGCGGGATTGCACTTCCAAGAGAAACTCCTGCTCCAGCAGGATGTCGCGTCCCAGCGGGATCCAGCCCAGGGTGATCGGCCCACCCAGCTCCGCGGTTTCCCCCGGCCGCACCAAGGCGCCGTCGTGTCGGAACGTGGCCTCGCCTACCGTGGACCGCTCGGGGCGGTTCACGTCTTCCAGCTCCTTGAGGATCACCGCTTCTATGAGGAAACCGCCGGCGGCGGGGATCACGCGCACGCTCGCCCGGCGGCGGATCGATTGCAGAGTGCTCTCCAGCCGCTCGTACCCTGCCGGCGCCCCTCGCCGCCACGGCTCCAGGAGCGTGGGGCTATCGGCGGGAAACGTGTCGATCCGCCCCTCCACCAGGACGTCGCCTACTTGGCGGACGCGATCTTCGCGCTCGATGCGGAAACCCAACTGCTCGACCGTCGCCACCAGCTCGTTCCACAGAAACTCGCGATCGTACGTCGCCACGAACGCCGGATTCTCCAGCGTCGGGGCCGGCGCCGGGAGCGAAGGAGCAGGGGCTGAAGGAGTCCACGCCAGCGGCGCGCACCCGCCCAACACGACCCATCCCGCCAAACCGAGGAATCCGCGTCGCTCCATTCCGGCCCTGCGTTCCCGTCTCAGAGGACTCCGTCCCGACCAACGGCGGCGTAGTCTGCCGAAACTTCCGCTCCAGGGCAAGTCCAGCCGAAAAAGCGGGTAAGGGAGTAAGGGAGTGGCGGGACCGCTCCCTCCCCGTTATCGCGGCGAGCCGGATAGTTTCGGTTCCCCTCTCGAATCGGCTGCCCGCCTTCCAGAATCGGCCGCGGGCGATCCAGGATGTCGTGGACGAAGGCGCGGTGATCGACGCCCAGCGCTGCGTAGAGCGTCGCCGCGACGTCGGCGGGTGAGTAGCCGTGGGCGGCGGGCTCGCCGGCGTGGTCGTCGGTGGCGCCGATGAGTTGTCCGCCGCGCACCCCGGCGCCGGTGAAGAACAGCGAGCCCGCGGCGCCCCAGTGGTCGCGGCCGCCGCGATCGTTGATCCGCGGCGTGCGGCCGAACTCCGTGAGGAACACCACCAGCGTCGAGTTTAGCAGCCCCCGCTGCTCCAAATCCCCGATGAGCGCGGCGAAGGCCCGATCCATCCCCGCCAGATGATAGCCGCGCAGGCACATCTCCTGGATCGGCGGATGGTTCTGCGATGGGGCGTTGTGGTTGTCCCAGACGTTGCCGTAGGCGGGGTCGTAGCCGTAATCGACCATCACAAATCGGGCGCCCGCTTCGACCAGGCGACGGGCCATCAAGCAGCGGCCGCCGATCTTCGTGCGGCCGTAGGCTTCGCGGACGGCGTGGGGTTCGTCGTCGATGGAGAACGCCTCGCGGATCGACGGCGTCTGCAAGAGCCGCAATGCGTTCTGATGTTGTGCCTCAAGGGCCGCGACTGGATCGAGCGACTCGAGCCGCCGCAGCGCCCCATCCAGCACGTCGCGCAAGCGAGCGCGGCGGGACAGACGCGAGCGATGTCCGGCCGACGGCAGCGAGACCGATCTGGGAGTCAAGTTCTCGCTTGCCAGCGCGGGCGGATCGTCCAGTTTCTCGCCGACGGTGAAGTCCGGCTCCGCCGGATTGCCGCCCAGACAGTAGGGCGCATGGCTGCTCCCCAGCCATCCGCCGACGAAGAAGTTGTGCGGCGGCGGGCCCGGCCGGGTCACGCCGGGCACGGCGATATACGCCGGCAATCCGTTCCGCGGCCCGTGCAGATGGCTGATGACCGAGCCGATGTTCGGCTCCGTGAACAGCTTCGTCCGGTCCACTTTGCGGCCGGAGAGCGTGTAGACCTGGCTCAGCAGGTGATCGTTGCTGTCATGCGAAAAATTCCGCACCACCGCCAGCCGGTCGGCCGCTTTCGCCAACTTGGGGAGCGTCTCGCAAAAGCGGATGCCGGGAACGTTCGTGGCGATGTCGCCCAGTACGCCGCGGATCTCGCTCGGCGCGTCCGGCTTGGGGTCGAAAGAGTCGATATGCGTCACCCCGCCGGCCATCCACAGATAGATGACCGACATCGCCTTTGGTGACTCCACCGCGGCCTGCAAATTCGCCATCGACGGAGGCAGTAGCGTCGCTGCTGCCGCGACGCCGCCAAGCTTGAGTGCATCGCGGCGATGGACTACGGATTCGACGGCGCCCGCGTCTGCGTGCTTCGGGAGCCCGCTCACGCGAAAAACACCCGCTCCGCGGTCTTGCGGAGCAGCCGGTTGCGGTCGCTGTCGGTGAGGAAGTCGCACCGCAGGCGGATCAGGTCGATGGACGCCTGGTACGTATGCGGCGGGACGACTTGGAAAGGACCATCGCTCGCCCACATCAGCCGCTCCGGACCGTAGGCGTCCAGCACGCGGCGGATCATCGGGATCAGGTCCGTGTACGGCGGCGTCTTCTGGCCCAATGCATAGAAGGCGGAGACCTTCACCGTGACGTTCTTGTGTTTCGAGAGAGCACAGAGGTTCGCCAGGTCCCGCTCGCGGATCGTGCCGTCGATCCCGACGCGGGCGAAATGATCGATCACGACCGGTGTCTCGGGAAATTCACGGCAGGCGCGGTCGACCGACGGCAGAAACTCCGGGTCGATGAGGCAGCACATGTTGAGGCCGGTTTCGGCCCCCTGGCGCCACATCGTCCGCATCCCCTCGCCGCTGAGCCATTGGTCGGGCTTGCGGTCGCCGGGCCGGATGCGAAAGCCGCGCACACCTTGCTTCTGCAACTCCGCCATCCGCTCCGCCGGCCGATCATTCTCATCGATAACCGCCACGCCGGAGAAGACGCCGGGATGCTTCTTCATCACGTCCAGCATGTATGAGTTGTCGTAGCCGTAGAAGCTCATCTGGATGAGCGTGACCCGCGAAACGCCGGCGGGCCGGGCGTGATGGAACAGCTCCTCGGGCGTGAAGCTGGGCGGCTGCATGTCCTCCTTCTGGTATCCGGGCGCCAGCGGATAGGTCCGTACGTCGGGAGTCCATACGTGAACGTGAGCGTCGATGTAGCCGATGTCCCGGTCGTCGCCCGGCTGTGCAGCGGCGTCGCCGGCCTTCATCGCCCTAACTCACGATGCGAGACCGGCTTGCACGAAGCGGCGCCGCGTGAGGCGACAAGGCGTTTGCGGATCGGTGGACTTAGTGGCGACTTCATCGAGCGAGGCGGAGGTCTACGAGCTTACCGC
>JAHWKS010000282.1 GCA_019347795.1 Planctomycetota bacterium
CCTCGTGGAGGACGGTGTTCTCATCGACTTCCTGGCCGTCCACCACGGAGACGGCGTCGGGGTCGATGTTCATTCGGTCGGTCAGCTCGCCGCGGGCCTGGGCCACGGTCATGCCGACCAGCGGGAGCGAGTGCGAGTACACCCCGTGGATCACCTCCACGTGGCGCTCGCCGGCGGCGAAGCCGTCGCCGAAGGGGTCTTGTCCCAACGCGGGACCGCCCTGGTCATAGAGCTTTTCTTGAGGCATGGATCATGCTCCTGAAAAAGGGGACGTGAGACATCAGCGAAAAAGTGAACACAACATGGTTAGCGGCGGGGCTTGCCCAGCGCGCTAGCCCATTTCGCCGGCGCGGCGCACAAAGTTGAGCACCTGCCCCGGCGCCAGCACCGTCGATTCGTCGGCCTCGGCGCCTTCGACGACGGCAATTGCATCCGGGTCAATGTCCATTCGCCCAGCGAGTTCCTGACGAACTCGGGCGATGGTCCATCCCGCCAGCGGGAGCGAGATGCTGTACACGCCATGGACGACGTGCACGCTTTCGGCGTCTGTAGAGACGCCGTGGGGAAGTTCGATCTGTGACATGACTTACTCCTCGTTCACGCCGTACACATCCACGGCGTCGTAGACGTCGTCGGGGCCGACGAGTTTGCGGCCGTCCAAGGCGGCGCGGGCGAGCACCGCTTCCAACAGGCCCAGGGCGGCGCCGGGGTTATCGCCCGGCATCCAGTGGGACTGCTTGATCACCGTCGTGAGCAGCTCGGGGGCGGGCTCGACCTTTTCGCCGAAGGGATGTTCATCGAATCGGCCTTTGAGGATCATGCCGATCTCCTCCATCGGCAGCGAATGCGGCAGGATCGGCTGCACCCGGCGGTACAGCTCGTCGCATTGCGAGCCGCCTTCCATCCAGCCCGCCTCGTCGGCCATGACGATCATCTTCAGCCCGGCGTCCAAGGCGTCGGCCGCCAGCGAAGCGGCCACGCGGGACTGGCCCAGAGCCAGGTCGAACTGCTCCAATACCACGAGCACGTCGCCCGCATGGAGCGCCGCCTCGAAGGCCTTTCCCAGCCGTTCATCCCGCTGCGGCGGGAAGATCATCCCCGCACAGACCGCGGCGCCGTGAACCAGCAGCACGCGGCGCTCCACGCCCAGCTCCAACAGCCGGGCGGCCGCCAGGCGGGCGATGGTCGATTTCCCCGAGCCGGCGCCGCCCAGGATCAAAGGGCAGGTCGGCGAGCGATTGCGGCACACCGTCTCGACCACGCACGCCACGCGGTCTTTCTGTCCCGGTGTGGGATGGATGATCGGCGTCTTCAACTGCGGAAGACTCAGCACCCGGCCGAACGTCTCCAGCCGCTTGAGCGCGGTCCGGTTCGGCGAGAGATGCTCTTCCCGCAGTTCGCCGTACTTTCGCCAGGCGTCCTGCAGGGGACTGTCGATGAACTCCAGGCCGCACAAGACGGCCCGGTCGAGGTTGCCGATGACCGGCTCCTCCGGCGCCAGCGCCAGCCATCGCGACTGCTTGGCGCCGCAGAACAGCCGCCGGCGTTCGGGGTCGGCGCCGACGTAGTAGAAGTCCTCATCGACGAAGACTTCCCACGTGCTCCCGCCGCGGTCGCACACGAGCATGTTGGTCCGCGGCTTGGTGAACTGCGGACCGGCCAGGACGCCGTTGAGTTGCAGCATCTGGGCGTGCGGCTCGACGATCTGAATGCGGTTTTCGTCGAGCACTTTGACGAGCTTGTCGTTGAACTTTTGCCGCACGGTCATGGTGGGTTCTCCGGTGTTGGATAATCGCGAAACCGCAAGCGGATGGCTGACCGGCGTCGGCGCCTGCGACATCAGCGAGATCGCCGGTTAGTAGCTGGGGCGCCGTTGCGAGCCACGCTTGCGGTTTCGCGATGAACTACTTTCCTCCCTACTCCGTCATCAGCCCCGCGAAAGTCCCGCCGCGGGGTCGTAAGCGGCGGATCGCGGCGATGTTGGCATTCTCCGGGAGGTCGATGAAGTCGGCCGCGTTCTGCGGCGTGATGTTGTCCGCCAGGTTGTCCACTTGGCGGTGCAGGGCCTCGATCAGCATCGCGGCCGACATGCCCACCCCCTCCCGGCCGTGCTCGGCCATCTGGAAGGCGATGCGGTCGATCGTCTCGCTCACCGCCTGCTCCACCACGGCGCCGGTCAGCAGGTGCCGGCGATCCTTGCGGATCTTCGACCCGTCGCGGATGGTGATCTCGACGATCGCGTCCTCGCCGTGCGGGCTGCAGAGCGTGGCCGCCACTTCGTCGATCAGGGCGTCGCGGAGCTCCTTGTTCGAGTGCCCGTTGCGGGAGACGAACGGATAGTGCTCCTTGAGCTTCTTGCCCAGCACCGCCGTCAGACCGTCGCGGTCCAGGCGAGTGAAGCGGGCCACCACCGACGCCAGGCGGCGCCACATGGCGATGTCGATCATCGACGGCCGGTTTGACGTGGCGATGATGATCAACGGCAGTTGCGAAAGATCATCGTTCGGATCGTCGAGCCGTTGGAGCAGGGTGCCGATCACGCGATCGTAAACCCCCGTCCCGTCATCAGCTCCCCGCCGTCTGGCAAGCCCTTCGATTTCCTCCATCAGCAGCACCACGGGAAGGATGATCTTCTCGCCGTCGGCGGTGCGTTCGGGCGTGCTGCCGATCTCGTACACGTCGTTGAACAGGCGTTCGAAGTTCTGGTCCGTCTCGCCGAACCAGGGCGAAAGCATCTCGCCCGCCTTGATCCGGACTATCCGGCTGCCGATGTCGTCCCGGCCGGTCCGCTCCTGCAGCATCCGGTGGAACCGGTTGAGGTATCCCTTGATGGTGAGCGTCTTGCCCGTCCCCGAAGGACCGACCATCAGGATTCCGACCCGCGGCCGAACGTCGAGCGTCTCGAGGATGTCGGGCCGGTTGAGCAGCAGGTCGGTGCGGCGCAAGAGCCACGCCAGCGACCAGTGCGGCTTGCCGATGTCGCGGTTGGCGTCCACGCTGGGGATGCGGCTCTCGTCCACGTAGCGATACTTTCGGTTCTCTTCGTTGGGAACGGCCTGGAAGGCGAACTCGCGGCGCGGGCAAAAGATGACCGGGTCGCCGCGCTTGATTTCATCCGCCTCGATCACGTCGATCAGCGGCTGGGCCGCGTGGAGCACCACCCGCTCGTCGCGGATGGCCACCTCGACGCAGTTCGAGTCGGGCAGGCGGCGTTGGAACTTCGCCTCCTGTCCGACGTGCGGCATCATCGTGCTGTAGGCCAGCACCACCGCCCCCTCGGGATCGAGGAACACGGTCATCCCCGGCTGCAGGTCCTCCAGCTTGACCTGCGGCGAGAGGATGGGGTGGCGATGGGCGCCGTCGGGCGTGACCACCTCGACCCGCGGATGCGGCGTCTCGAACGGCCACTCGATCACCTCGATGAACGTGGCCGGCCGGACCGGCCCCATCCGCAGCTCGATGACCGCCTGCTCCCACATCTCTTTGAGCTTCATCGCCGCCGACTCGGGATCGGCGGTCTTCTTGATCTCGCCCACCTGTTTGAACAGGTCGGTCAACAGGGCCTGCACCATCACCGGGTTGGCGATCTGCCCCATCAGCACATCCATGAACATCTTGGCGGCCACGTCGGGCGTCTTGTCCGACTCCAGCAGCTTCTTCGCCACGCCCGTGGTGGCGTTCTGCCCGGCTTTCGCGTTTTTGAGGAGTTGTTTCACGTCTACGGTCATGGGAGTCTCCGGGAGTAGGTGGATCGAACTTGAATAATCGTCGCCGAACGGATGGTTGCGACGGATGCGCGCGGTTGATCGGTCAGGGGTCAGGAGTCAGGAGTCAGGGGTCAAGCTGGGATAACTGATTCCTGACTCCTGACCCCTGACCGAGCAATCACGCGCTGCCCGTCGCGGCGCCCAATCCCGCGATGCGCCAAAAGGCTTGAACGACTGACCCCTGACTCCTGACCCCTGACCGAAGCGTCACGCGCTGCCCGGAGCGGCGCTCACCATTCGCCGTGCGGTGCGTGCTTCCAGCGTGGCGTCGCTTACGTGGTACAGCTTCCAGTCGTCTTCGCCGCGGGCGTTGTAGCCCCAGATGACGCTGATCGCCCACGGCTGGCCGCCTCCGAACACCGAGGCGTGCCATTGGAAGTCGTCGGTGCTGGCGGCGGCGGTGGTGCGGCCGCAGTATTTGGCGGCGGCGCAGGCCTCGCACATCCGCACCCCGTCGGCATTGGCCGAGGGGAGGAAGTTGTGCCCATGCACGGCGCCGAGGATCCGCTCGTTCGGGCGGTTCATCCGCTTGCGGCGGAAGCGAAGGACCTCCCGTATCTTCGCCCACGACTCGCCGGAAAACGTGACAGACAGCTTCTGCTCATCGGCGAATTCCGCCTCGATGCAGGCGTCCACCTTGAGGAAAATCTCGGGCGAGGCAGTGTCGCGCATCAACCGGCCGGTCAACACGCCTCCCGACTCGTTCTCGCCGCCGCGGCGCGCCGCATCGCGGGCGGCCTCCCATACGCCCGGCGAAAAGAACACCGGCATCGGCGGCTGCGGCTCCTCCAGCGGTTCGGCCGTCTCGCAGGGAATCAGTTCGCTGCCGGCGAGAAACTCCGCCAGCGGCGCCTCCTCCAGCACCAGCGGCTCGCTGCGCTGGATGACTTTGCCGCTGGGCTTGATTTCACCTTCGCCGTTCTCGCTCGGAGAGCGGGGAATCGAGGAAAGGCCGTAGTGATACGCCCCGTCCTCGGGAAGCGTCTCCGCCTCGATCAACGCCGCGGCCCGGCGGCGGGCGACCGGCGCCAAGCTGAAGATCGTGAAGCGCCGCTGATAAACCTCGTCGCCGTCGGAGAGCTCGATGAGGTAGTCCTCCATTCGCCCGCTCTTGGCGATCTTCCCGGGGAGCACGCGCATGGCGAATTCCTGCGGGCCGCGTTCATCGAGCTTGCCCACCCGCAGCGCCTCGCGCCACGTCTCATCCCGGGCGAGCGCCAGGTCGCCCAGGGTCACCGTCTCCCGGCCGAGCAGCTTCGGCTCCTCCGCCTTGGAGAACAAATCGACGGCAAGATGCTCGCCGTTGGACAGGATTACGTGTTTCATGGGATCGAGGGTTCGAGGGAACCGGGATTCGTGGAGGGGTCAGGAGTCAGGAGTCAGGGGTCAGGGGGATCAGGCCTGAGCGACGGTCGCGGAGTCAGGAGTCACTGGAACAAGCTTGAACGACAGTCGCGGAATTGAAGGCCGCATTTGCCTGCAAGACGTGGTTCGATCAGGAGCCAGTGAACCGAGCTTGAACAACTGACTCCTGACCCCTGACCGAGCAATCACGCGCACCCTGTCGCGGCGCTCCCCCAGGAGTCAGTGAACCGAGCTTGAACAACTGACTCCCGACTCCTGACCCCTGACCGAGCAATCACGCGCACCCTGTCGCGGCGGTCCCCCAGGAGTCAGTGAACCAAGCTTGAACAACTGACTCCTGACCCCTGACTCCTGACCGAGCTTTCACATGCAGCTTGTCGCGGCGCATCATCCCGCGACGCGCCCAAAAGGCGGCGCGGCCGGCAACGGCCGCGCCGCCGCGATGTCGTCCGCTTACCCGAGATGGGAGCGGGGAATCACCGTCAGACGCGCGTCCTGCTCGATCTGCTGACCGAGCGGGAGGTCGTCGTCCAACATGCGGGCCGAGCGCTCGTCCCGCAGCGCCCAGGGAGAGTTCGTGGGGAGGTTCAACTCCCCGGCCAGCGACTGGGCCACGTCGCTGGCCTTGCGATGCCCATCGATGCCTTGCATCTCAATGAGCTTGTTGCTCGTGACGTCCTCAGCGAAGACTCGCAGAGGATCGATCACGGGCTTCTCAGGCGCATGTACGGCGCCCATAAAGCACCTCCTTCCCAACGAAAAGGGGAAACCACGACGCCGAGAGTCGGCGCCGACGACGGTGTGCGGCGCGGCGCGCCGAAAGGAAAAGCGAAGCGGGGTGTTGGAGTGTGGGAGTAATGGAGTGATGGAGGTTGCGAGGAACCTGGGAGACTCTCATCGAGGATTCGAGGGGGCGAAGAGGGAGGGGGTAGTGGAGTAATGGAGCGTTGCGAGCGTGGCGAGGAGTCCCGGCAGCCCGCACCAAGGAATCCCCATCACTCCATTACTCCATTACTCCGCCACGCGATTCCCGGCTCCCTCGGTCCCCCGATTCCACGACTCTCTCACCTCGCCGGCATCAGCTTCACCAGCTCCTGCTCTTTGTCCTCCGCCAGCACGCCCAGCTCCTGGGCAAGCTGGCTGACCGCCAAATCGAGGGCGGTCATCGCGAGGCGGGTCGTCTCGCGCCAGAAGCTTTCCATGCGGCGGCTTTGCTCCGGGGTGTAGGGGAGGCCGCTCAAATCGACGCGGGCTTCGCAGGCGTCGATCTTTTCCTCGTGCTCCCAGGTGATCCGCGCCAGGCGGCAGCGGGCGTTGGCCAGCGATGCAAGCTTCTGCATCGCGTGGCGGTTCTCACCCGGCAGGTCGCCCCAGCGGCCCAGCGGCATCGCCAGGCGCAGCCGGCCTTCCTCGCGCACCAGCTTCACCTGGCCCGTGGCGCCGCGGCGACGGATGCTCAGCCGCAGGTTATGGTCTTCATCCTCCGTCGGCTCGTAGCCGCTCTGACGGAGCCAACCGGCGAAGGCTTGCGCCGGCGGCGGCGTCCAGCCTTCAATTCGCGGTTGCTCTGCGAACGCCTCGGCCTGTTCGGCGAAGGCGTTTTGCAGGGTTTCATTCTCCTCTGCCAGGTCGGCGTCGATGGTCGGATCGCCTTCGTGGCCGAGGGCCTGGTCGAGGTAAAAGTCGTATCGCAATTTCAAGTCGCCGCCGTGAGGCGACTCGACCAGCTTCACCGGTCCCGCCCAGTCGGCGTGATAGGAGAGCGGGTGCTGGTTGTTCTTGAGCGAACAACCGCGGCGGTACGTGATCCAGCCCGCGGAGTTCTCTTCCACTCGCCAGTCCTTCACCGGGCGGCGCCGGCGGGGGGCGGTCAGCTTCGTC
>JAHWKS010000283.1 GCA_019347795.1 Planctomycetota bacterium
GTGAAGGCGGACCACGTCATGCGGATAGTCGAACAGCGGCAGCGAGTCCGCGAGTTCCGGCAGCGAGGCGACCGCCGGAGACGCCAGAAATCCCCGCATCCCTTCCACGGCGATGTTGTGCGGCGGCGCCGCGCCGGGGGGCAACAGGGCCGCGGCCACGCTCTCGCCGCTCCGCACGATTCCGGTGCGGCCGGCCTGGGCGATCGACTCCAGCGTGCGGAGCGCCGCCACGCTCGGCGCCGTCCGGGCGTTCACCAGCAAAGTCGGGCTGTCGCCCGCATCGGCCGCCGCGCTCAACTGCGGAAAGTCGATTCGCTGGATCTCCCGCAGGTGCGGACGCGTGACCGCCCGCACCGAGGCGCCCAAGCAGGGCAGCCAGTCGGCCAAGCGATACGTCGCACAGGTGATTGCGTACGCCGGCCGGCCGAGCGTGATCGGGTGCAGCCGCGCGACCCGATCGTCCTCAAAGACAACCACTTGCATGCCAAGACCCCGGTGGTGAGACAGGCTTCGGACCTGCCGATCCGCCTCACGCGGCGCGCTGGGCGGCGTCGATCGGAATGATGCGGCTGGACTCGGGCGCCACGGGCGTGACGCTCACCTTACTCCGCTCCAACTCCTCGATGCGATTGGACAATTTCTGCAACAAATTGGCGACCTCTTGCCCCGCGGCGTCGCCAAGTTGAACGGTGAGCGCCTTCCGCGTGTTAAACGAGAGTGCAGGCCCCGGCATGTGCGAATGCTCCTGAATGAGATGAGAAGAGATGTCTATGCCCCGCAAAAATTAGCCGCCGGGGCGCTAGCCCGCGGTTCCGAAACGAGGTCGCCAGGTCCCAAGAACCGGACGCTAGCGCGTCGCGGCTGATGTGTTTAACCGGATGCAAGCGCGCCGCGGCGGATTTACTCCACCGTTACGCTCTTGGCCAAGTTCCGCGGCTTGTCGACGTCGCATCCGCGCAGCACGGCAATGTGATACGCCAAAAGCTGCAGCGGGATGATGCTCACGATCGGCTGGAGGAACTCCTCCACCGAGGGCGTGAAGATCACGTCGTCCGCCAGCTTCGCCGCCCGCGTGTCTCCCTCTTCGACCACGGCGATCACGGGACCGCCGCGGGCCTTGATCTCCTCCATGTTCGCCAGCACTTTGTCGTACACGAAGCCCTGCGGCACGATGAACACGCTCGGCGTGTGCTCGTCCACCAGCGCAATCGGCCCGTGCTTCATCTCGGCCGCGGGATAGCCTTCCGCGTGAATGTAGCTGATCTCCTTCAGCTTGAGCGCCCCCTCCAGCGCCGTCGGGAAGTTGTACTGCCGGCCGAGATAGAGGTAGTTCTGCTCACCCGAATACTTGTTCGCGATGCGGCGGATCTCCTCGTTGACCGAAAGGGCCTGCTGCACTTTGTCGGGCAGGCCGTGCATGGCGTCGATGATCCGACGGCCTGCGTCGTAGCTCAAATGCCGCAGCCGGCCGAAGTAGAGGGCCAGCATCGTCAGCACGAGACACTGCGATGTATAGGCCTTGGTGGACGCCACGCCGATCTCGGGACCCGCATGGAGGTAAATCCCCCCGTCCGCCTCCTGGGCGATCGTGCTGCCGACCACATTGCAGATGGCCAGCGTGGGATGCCCCTTGCGCCGCATCTCCCGCAGCGCGGCTAGCGTGTCGGCCGTCTCGCCGCTTTGGCTGAGGGAGAACAGCAGCGTGTCGTGCTCGACCGGCGGATTGCGATACCGCAGCTCGCTGGCGTACTCCACCTCGACCGGCATCCGCGCAAGCTCTTCGACGAGGTACTCGCCCAAGAGCGCCGCGTGCCAGCTTGTGCCGCAGGCGGTGAGGATCAGCCGGCTCACGCTGCGAAGCTGCTGTCGCGTGAGGTTCAGCCCGCCGAAGACCGCGGTGGCGTCCTGCTCGTCGAGGCGGCCGCGCATCGCGTTCTTGAGCGACTCGGGCTGCTCGAAAATCTCCTTGAGCATGTAATGCGCGAAGCCGTCCAGCGAGGCGCCCGCCACGTTCCCCTCCAGCACCTCGACGCTGTGCTGCACCCGCCCCTGCCGGCGATGCGTGACGTGCAGCGTGTCGGCGGTGATCACGGCGATCTGGTGATCCGCCAGGTAGACGATTTTATCGGTGTAGCCGACCAGCGGCGAGGCGTCGCTGGCGACGAAGTGCTCCCCTTTCCCCACCCCCAGCACCATGGGGCTGCCCAGCCGCGCCGCGACGATCACGTCCGGGTAATCTCGGAACATCGCCACCAGCCCGTACGTCCCCTGCACCTGCCCCAGGGCCGCTTTCATCCCGTTCACCAGATGCCGGTAAGGATCCACATCCGGCGGCGGTCCCTTTTCCTCTTCCATCTCCAGGCAGGAGGCCAGGAGGTGCGCCATGGCTTCGGTGTCGGTCGCGGAATGGAAGCAGTAGCCCTCCACCTCCAGCCGCTCTTTGATTGACTGATAATTCTCAATCACGCCGTTGTGGACGATCGTCGCCACGCGATCGCCGCCGAAATGCGGATGGGCGTTCTCCTCCGTGGCCGGGCCGTGCGTGGCCCAGCGCGTGTGGCCTACTCCCAGGCTTCCCTCGATGTTCGCCTGCGATACCGACGCGGCGAGATTCGCGATGCGGCCGACCGACTTGACCACGTGGACGTTCCGCCGGTCGTTCATCACCGCCACCCCGGCGCTGTCGTAGCCGCGGTACTCGAGCCGTCGCAGGCCCTCCAGGAGAAACTCGGTGGCGTTGCGAAAGCCGACGTATCCGACGATGCCGCACATGAGAATCCATTCTCCGTCGCGAAAGAACGCCCGCCGTCGCCAAGGCCCTACCGGCGGCAGCCCCGCCATCGAAAATGCGCGGGGCGGATGATAACAAACGCACCCGCGCGTGCAATCCCAATTAGCGCGGCGTTTGTTGAAGTGCCTTCAGAACGAAGGCTTATCAGGCTCGAGGTAGCAGGTAATTTTCCCCGCCGAGCTTGCCTCGGTGGCGATGAACGACTCACCATTGAACCGCCGGTCCAATAAAAAATCCCACGCGAAGAGGCGTGGGATCTGTCGGTCGCTCGCAATGTCGGCGTTCGTTCCGGCTTAGTATCCGCCGTATCCGCCGCCGGACGCGCCGCCGTAGGTCCCGCCTCCGCCGTACGCTCCGCCGCCGGCCGGAGCCGTGCTTCCGGGGTTGTAGGCGCCGGCGTTGTATCCGCCGCTCGGCTCATACTGCCCCGACGCGGCGGCGCCCGTATTCGCCCCGGCGCCGGCCGAGGCGCCGTGCGACGAGCCGTTGTAGCTCGAGGCGCCGTAGGTGGAGGCATTGTAAGATCCGCCCGCGGCGCCGGCGCTCGGAGCGGTCGCGGCGCCGTAGGTCGAATTGCTGCTATACGTCGCCGGCTGCACGCCCGGATTGCCGGTCTGCGAATCGTACGACCCGTAGCTGCTCGTGCTTCCCGGGCGATAGCCGCCTTGTCCGCCCGCCACCGCGCCGGGCGTTGAGGCCGAAGCGCCGTAGGTTCCGCCTTGTCCGCCGCTCGCGGCCGGGGCGCCGGTCCCGCTCGACGCATAACTGCTCGCCGGATCCTGTCCTGCGGGGCCTTGGTAGCCTGAGCCGGCGCCGTATCCGCCGGTGGGATTGTAGCCGTAGCCCGAGGCGGCGCCCGCGCCGGCCTGCGCGCCGTATCCGCCCCCGCCGGCGCCGTACTGTCCGCCGCCGTAGCCGTAACCGGCGCTGGCGTCGGCAGTGCGATATTGGGCGTCGGCGCCGGTCGCGCCGCCGCCGTACGAGTTGGCGTCATAAGCCCCGGCCCCGTATCCGCCGTATCCCGGCTGCGAGGCGCCGGCATACGATTGCGCCGGCGGCGCGGCGGCCCCCGTCTGATACTTGCCGGTGTTATATCCGCCCCCGTACGCGCCTCCGGCCGGCGAGTAGCCGGGATAGCTGGAGGCGGCCTGCCCGGAAGGATAGCCGTATCCGCCGGCGCCGGTCGATCCGGTGGAGGCCACCGAGCCGGTGGTCGCGCCCGTCGCGGCGCCGGTGGGGGTGAGCGTGCTCGAAGGAGGCTTCGGCGTGCTCGCGGCCAACTCGGTGTCGGCTGGCTTCGATTTGCCTGTCAGCCAAGCCATGCTCGGCATCTTATAACTGCCGCCGCTGGTGCACCCGGCGAAGCAAAACGCCAAGGACGCGGCGACCGCCATGGACCATCGCGAAGTGCTGATGCGCATAAGCTCCCTTGCCCTTGATTAGACGTAATGAGAAGGAGATCGCCCGGCGCGCCGCAGCCGCCCATGCCCGGCCGGCATCCTCTTCCCTGAGGACTCACATCATCGTGCAGCGTGCGAAGCCGCGCTGCCCGCGTCCGCACAACTGCTTCGCCCCACGTTATCTATTCGGTTGACACAATCGCGCCAGCCCAACGAATCCGGAAAAGTCCCCGTGTTTTTCTCATGGCCGGCGGCCTCAAGAATCAAAGAGTAGGGCGGGATCATAGGAACGGCGCGAACCCCCGTCAAGGGCGATTCCGCGGCGCGGGCAGGCGGGTTTCGCTCTGGTTTTTGCCGGCCCTTCCTGGCAGAATGCCGCCCACTGACGCAAGGAGGCGTGGCGCCCGTGCGATGGCTCGGTCAATGGATGGCGTACTTCGCAGTGCGAACCGTGGTCTGCATCGTGCAGGCCGCGCGCCTTGAGACGTGCGCGCTGTGGTCGAGCTGGCTGGCCTGGATCGCGTACGACGTGGTTCGCCTGCGGCGATCGGTCATCGATGAGAATCTCCGGCTGGCCTTTCCCGAGTACGGCGATCGGCGCCGGCAGGAGATCGCCCGCCGCATGTGGATGCATCTCTTCCTGATGGCCTGCGAGGTCTGCCACGCCCCGCGCAAGATTCACGACACGAACTGGCGCGACCACGTCACCTTGCACCGCGCCCGCGACCTGGTCAATGTGCTGCTGCGGCGCCGGCCGACGGTCCTGGTCTCGGGCCACTTCGGCAACTTCGAGATGGCAGGCTTCGTGGCGGGACTGCTGGGGGTTCCCACTTACGCCATCGCCCGGCCGCTCGACAACCCGCTGGTGCACGACTACCTCACGCGGTTTCGCAGCAGCACCGGGCAGCACCTGCTCAACAAAGACGGCAGCGCCTCGAAGATTCAAGACATCTTGGAGCAGGGGGGCGCCCTGGCCCTCCTGGCGGATCAGCACGCCGGCCCCAAAGGCTGCTGGGTCGAGTTCTTCGGCCGCCCCGCCTCCTGCCACAAAGCGCTGGCGCTGTTCACGCTCACCAACGACGCCCCCATGCTGGTCTGCTTCGCCCGCCGCTCCGGCGGCCCGCTGCAATTCGAAGTAGGCCTGGCCGAGCTGTTCGACGCCCGCGAGGGAAGCGAAGCCGAGTTGGGCGTGGCCCCCTTAACCCAATGGTACAGCCGGGTGCTGGAGCGCGAAGTCCGCCGCGCCCCCGAGCAATACTGGTGGGTGCACCGCCGCTGGCGCGACCCGCCCCCCGCTCGCCGCAAGCAAAAACGCGAGAACCCGCCGGCGGCGGCGTGACACGGGACGCCGCGTTCTCGGTAAACTGGCGGCATGACTTCCGAGTCTCATCCCGGCGACGCCGTCGAACCGCCCTGGCGGTTTTCGCTGGCGGATGCTTTTTGGTGGATGGTGCTGGCGGCGGCTTATTTCGCCGTCTTGGCCGCGTTCCCGGTGGTGTTCCGCTCCTTTGAGTACGATCGGCAGCCCCCCTGGCCCACGGCGGTGACGACGTCGGGGTGCTGGCTCCTACTGCTGGGCTATTATCTGCGACGCCCTCGCTTCAGCGTGATCACGGTCCACACGGCGCCGTTGATCCTGGTCATCGTCGTCTTCATGATCGCGCAGGACGCGGCGTATGCCCGCGGCGCCGCGATGGCCCTGGCTGCGGCGGCTTGCGGCGTAGCCTTCAGCATGCCCTTCCACCTGGCGAAGGAGATCTCGCAAGCGACTTTGTCGCAGGCCTCGCCCGCCACAAGACTTTGGGTGAACCTGGGCGGAGCGATCGTGCTAACGGTTCTGCTCATTTCGCTGATTCCGTCAATTGCGCTGCAAGCGATCTTCGTTCCCGGCGTCGTCTTCGGCGCGCTGCTCGGCTTTTGGCTCGGACTTTATCAGGCCGCCGCCACGACTCCCGCGATCGCTCGAGCCCGAGTTCTGGGGCTTTCCGTCCGCGGCCTTGCCATCGGCGGCTTCTTGGGAGGCTTGTTCGGGCCGCTGGCGCACTGGATCATCAACACCTACGGCTTCGGCTACGTGCCACTGCCGATGCGATTTACGCCGCTCTACGGGGCGCCGATCGCCCTACTCTACGGCGCCTGCTACCGGCGACGGGAATAGATTGGCCGGCTTCAGCCGGCCTGGAGAAAGCGGTGGCGAGCAAGCCGCGCGCGAAGCCAGGCTGCCCTCAAGAGACGCCGGTGGGAGTCGAACCCACTTGAGATCGGGTTGCAGCCGATTGCCGCGCCGTCTGGCTCCAGCGTCGAGATTTATCGAAATCTTGCAAGCGTCCTCGCCAGGAATCGAACCTGGTCTACGAGCTTCGCGGGCTCGCGTGCGAATCCGGCACACTCCAAGGACGTGTCTTCAGTACCCCGCCGAGGACTTGAACCTCGTCTTGCAGATCCACAATCTGCCGTGCCGGCCGTTACACTTACAGGGCGTTGTTGTTCCAGCAGCCCGCCCAGGAATCGAACCTGGTCCAACAGCTTCGGAAGCTGACATGCGTTCCGGCACACCCACGGGCCGAATGGTAGCCCGAGGCGTAAGCGAGCGTTTCCTATTCTCCCTCGCTGACGCGTCGGATTTCCATCAGCGGAAGGAGCGGGAGTTGAACCCGCAAGGCCGCGAAGCTCGACCGGCTTCCAACCGGCTCCCGTCGCCAATCGGGTAGCCCTTCCGTCTTGTCTTGCATGATGTCTTGCAGCAGCCCGACCAGGATTCGAACCCGGAACACCTCGTTAGAAGCGAGGGATGATC
>JAHWKS010000284.1 GCA_019347795.1 Planctomycetota bacterium
CACGGCGAGCGATGATCCGCAATTTGCAGATGGCGACGCCCTCGGCTTGTTGTGGGACAACGCTCAGCGCAACTACGACGAGGCCCAACGGTATGGCGAGGGCGTGGCCCGCGCGCTGCGGCTTGCAGACCTGGCCGTTGCGGAACTGCCTTACCTCAGCCGATGGCTACTCGACCCGCTCGGCGGTTATGGATCGCCGGACGACGTCGCCCAGGTGGTGAACGATCGGCTGCTGCCCCTCATCGAGCGGTCGCATGCCTTAGCGGCCGACATTGCGGCCCATCATGCCGCCGGCGACGACGGTGTCTTGGACGCGCCGCCGTTTGTCGATCGCTTGGACCAGTTCGAGCAAGACCTTAATGCGCTCGGCGCCCTCTTGTCCCAGCGAATCGCGGTGTTAGAAACTTCCGACGCGGATGATCCCGCGCTACTCAGCCGGATCGAGGCGATCCTGCAAACGCCGCTGCCGCCGGCGCGTTCCCGGGAGGCGTTGCGGGCGCGGCTGGCTGAACTGTCGCAGCGGCTGCATGCCGGCGCTCGCCCTGCCGCGGCGTCGCCGCCGGCGGACGTTGAGGCGATCGACTATCTGACGCAGATGGCGACGCTGTGGCGAGAGCATCCCGTGCTGGAAGTCTTGGACGACCCTCATTGGACCGAAGCCATCCCGGCCGATGCTTCCGGCGCGGCGGGGCTGGCCGGAATTGCCGATGCGAAAGGCGCCGAAGTTCGCCGGCGACTGCGGTCCCTGCCCGAGGTAGTGACGCTGCTTTGCGATCGCCGCGCCGCGTCGGAAACGACTTCCGGTGCCGCGATGCCGTCCGCCGTTCCCGGTTATCGCGTCGTCCGCGACCGCTGGAGCAAGGCGGAGCGGATGACGCGCGCCGCATCGTCGTTCTGGTTTCCTGCCATCGAAGAAGATCCTTTCGAGGGATTGCGGCAACTCGATCGGCAGCAGTGGCTCCTCTGGCGTGTCGAGCGAACGCTGAAGGACTTTTGGGCGGGCGTCGATCCTGGCGATCCGCCGTTCTTCGACGTCGCCGCCGACGACGAAATGGGGGCGGCGGCAATCGTCTTCCCCCTCCGCCCGGAGACACAGCGACAAGTCGATCGACTAAACTCGCTATTGAAACTGCGGCGGACTACGGCCGCAGGCGCGGCAAGCGTCACCGCGGCCGATATCCTCCTGACCGATGCCTCCGCGGAAGCTACAACGACCGTCGTGCTTCGTCCGGCGCCGCTTCCGGCAGATGCCGTCCCGCCGGGGCGATCGGTCGTGTTCCTCCGCGACGCCCGCGGCCGCCTTCGCGGCGCGTCGCTTGGCCTGGCGCCGCCGCTGGCGATCGGTTCCGAAACGGCTGCCCCCTGGACGGCCGCCTTTGAATTTCGCGGCGAAGACCTCGTCGGTCGCGGTCCCGTGCTGCAGGCTGTGGCGATGTTCCGCGGCCATCAATTCACCGCGCCGCTGGTGCTGCGGGTGCCGGGCGGGACCATCGCCGAATATCGCCCTTACGAGTACGGCCTCTCTCGGATATCCGTGGACGGCGCCCGCCGTCGGCCGGCATCCGTGGTGTTCATCCTCGACTGTTCGCAGAGCATGTCGGCCGCGGAAGAGTTGGAGGCGCCGGTCGCCGACGGCGCCCCGCCGCGGCAAACGACTCGCCTTGACGTAGCCAAAGGTGCCCTCAACATGCTGCTGGACGACCTAGCTCAACGCCCGGGCTGGCGGGTCGGCGTGCGGCTGTTCGGACACCGCGTCGGCTGGAATCGCGAGAAGCCGGAAGAGTTGGAGTCGCTCTTGCAAACCGGATACGGACGGCCGATTCCTGCGGGGATTCGGCCGGCCAACGACGAGGAGTCGATCCTTCCCGTCGGCCGCTTCGACAGCGTTCAGGCCGGCCGCGTCGAGAACCTGCTGGACACGGTGCGACCGTGGGGCGAAACGCCGCTCTACCTCTCGCTCGACCGCGCGCTCCGCGAATTGGATAACGAGGCGCCCGACGCGGAACGGTTCGTCGTGGCGATCACCGACGGCGCCAACCGGCAGACGAACGCCCGGCCGCAGGACGCCCGCAGCATGGCTGACGTATTGGCCACGAACCGTACCCGCCGTGCGAAGATGTACATCGTCGGCTTTGACATCCCGCGCGCGGAGTCGGCCGCGGAAAGGGAGTTCCGCCGCATCGCCGAGGCCAGCGGCGGCCGCTACGTGCCGGCCACCAACGCCCAGGACCTTCTGGACGCTTTGCAGGAGGCGCTTGGTCCCGGCGAGTTCAGCGTCAGCGATGGACGCGGCGAGGAAGTCGCCCGCGAGGAGGTCGGCGGCACGGCGATCATCGATCCGGCCCCACTCGTGGAGCAGCCGTACGTGGTGACTGTCGATTCGCTTCGCGAGTCGGTGTTCCTCGAAGGGGGCGAGGCGCTGGAGCTGGTTACGAATCCGCTGCGTGGACGGGTCGAATCGGTCCGGTACGAAACCGGCTCGCCGCAGTTCCTGCCGCTGGCGGATGATGCCGGCGCCACGGAGTATCTGCTCGGCGTGCATCGGCCGATTACCGGGAACGACGGCGTCGCGTTCACCGTCTCTTTGCAGCGCAGCGATCGCGGCTTCACCCCGCGGCCTGCAGAAGTGTGGCTGGAGGTGACGCCGGTAAATCCCGACGACCAGACCCGTGCGCCAAGTTACTTATTCTACGACGCGCCGTCCGAGCCGGACACGCCCGTCCCGGTGCTCCGCCGACTGGCGCCGAACTGGCCGCGAGGCTACCGGCAGGGGGAGCTGCGCTTCTGGTCCAAGATGGAGAAGACGCCTGCCGCGGCCGTGCGATTGGAGGAAGTGGCCGACCGTCCTCCCGCCGCCGGCGCCGGATACATCATCCCCGGCGTGGCGGGGGTGACGTACCAGGTCCGCACCCACCGCGGCGCCTCGCCCGGTGCCCCCTTCCGCGTGGCGCTGATTGAAAGGCACGGCGTCGAAAGTCCCGGAGTCGGCGCGGTGAAAGTGGAGATGAGCCCTGCGCCGCAGCATGCCCTTCACCAGTTCGACGCCGAGAACCGCCTTGTGCTCCACACCTTTGAGTTCGCCACGGCCGAAGACCCCTCAGGCCTCTCGCGCGAAATCCTCTTCACCCCTCGAGCCGACATCGAGACCGGCGCCATGCACCTCGACGACGCCGCCATCGTCGAAATCACCGACACGGGCAACCTGATCGAGCTCAACCCGCCCCGCTGACGAAAGATTTTTCAAAAAAAATTGCGGCGTGGACCCATTCCGGCGGCCGTTCGCAAATCGATTCCCCGCAGCCCTTTCGGGCACAACGGCGCCGCGTCAATGTTGGAACGACGATTCAGCGCGCCGAGGAAATGGTCCGGGGATGTGGGGCGGGTGATGTTCGGCTATTTGCGGCTGGGTATCGCGAATCGTCATATCCTGACCGCACAGCATCTCCCGACTTTGGGGATCCATTGTCGGATCAATCCTACTCGTCAATTGTCGACTCGCTGCGCCAGAGTCGTTGCACGGATTGGCGAAGCCCTACGACCTTGAGTTTCCAATAATACAGTGTCACTTACGTTCTCCCATTTCAACGGCCTCGCCGTTCATTGGTTGGCTACGTCATCAGATCGTTGAGATGACGCTGGCCCTTGATGTCCGTGTTTTGGAGGCTGTCGGCCCAGCCGCGAATCTGGCGGGAGCAGCTTTCGGCCAGGGAACGGCGATTTGAGATTTCGGATTTGAGATTTCAGATTTGCTCGTTGTGAATCACCGGCTGCGGCGGGTCTTGAGCGAGAGGCGGAGGGCGGGGATGGCTTTGGGGGGCGGATCGACGGTGATCGCGGCGTCTTCGCCGTCGTAGGGATAGACGCGCTGGGCGCCGCGGACCAGGCCGCCGGCGGTGATCTTGTAGGCGCCGACGGGGACGCGGGGGAACTCGAAGCGGCCGTCCTCGCCGGTGCGCACCGGCCCGATCACGAAGCCCGTCTCCGACTCCAGTTGCACCTCGATGTCCGGCTGCGGCTGGTCGCCGTAGACGACCACGCCCGCCACGCGATTGACCTCCGCGGCTTTCCGCGCCGCCAGTTCTTCCGGCGCGATGATGTGAATGCTGCCTTGGGGGAGGACGCGGACGTTGCCGACCTCATCGGTCATCCGCACCAGCAGCGTGTAGGCGCCGGGCTTGGGGAGCGGCAGCTTCGCCGTCCACAGTCCGCGCTCGCCCGGCGCGGCTTCCACGGGAGGCGGGTCCGCGGGAATCTCGCCGTTGCGGTTCACATCCAGCGCCGCTTCGACTTTCTGAACGCCGGACAGTTGGTGGTCGTCGCACCACAGCCGGATGTCCAGCTCGCTGCCGACCACCGCCTCCCGGCCCGGCGTCAGCTCCAGCTTTTTGACGATCGGCGGCCCCGCGTCGAAAGTGACCTCGACCGGCTCGCTCCACGCCTCCCGCCCTCCCGCCACCACGTGGGCCAGCACGTTCGCCTTGGCGTTTTGAAGGCCCGGATCGGGCAGGTTGACGCGGAAGTCCGTGACTTGGGCCGCGATCGCCATCGCGCCCCCGGGTCCCACGCGCTGGAGCGAGGCGGCCACCTGCCGATCGGCCGCGAAGGTTAACGGGTGATCGCCGACGAACTCCCGGTCGCGGTCTCTATCGACGCCGATCTCGACGACGTCGGCCGCGGACTGGAACGATCCGGGAGGAGCGTCGATCTCGACGGTGACCGGAAACGCCGGCGCGGGGACCGGGTACTTCACGCCGTCGGGCAAGGCGATTACCCGCGCCGCCAGCGCGTCGGTGTCTTCGAGAATATCGCGAACGGCGCGGGAGGGATCGATGCGGTAGAGAAACGCCCGCGGGAAATCGTCCACTTGCAGGCGAAGCATCACTTCCGGATGTGAAGCGGGGAGGGCGGCGTAAAGCACCGCCGGGCCGGCCGCGACATCCACGCGGCCTTCCGTGCGGGCCTCGGCCTCGGCGGACAGCGGGGGAACGAACTCGGCCTGCACACGGGCGCCGCCGGGGGGCAAGAGCGCTGGATCGTCGGCGACGACGCGCACCTCGACCCGCTCTTCCACGGGATCGTAACTTACCTCCGGACGCACATATCGCCGCGGCCGCTGCGGAGAGATCGCCAGCCGCCGCAGCCACACGTGGCCGCTCTCGCGATCGGTCACGGTGACCAGCACTTCGCGAGGAACGGCGACGGGGGCGGTGAAAGCGGTCGATGTGACGGCAGCCGGCGGCCCCGCGGGCATGGGCTTATCCGGAGAGGGAGATTCGGCCTCCGCGGGAGCAGCCGGCTTCTCCTCCGGCGGCGAGGGGAACGGGAGGGCGACCCATGCTGCGTCGGCGGGCAGCGGCAAACCTTGAATGCTGGCGATCGGCGGCGAAAGCTCGAACTGTTCGCTCCACGACTGCGCTTCCTCGGCCGTCAACTCGCCCGCCGGCAGCGGCTCGGCGACTGATGCGGAGGCGACGGCGAACTCCACGTTCACGCGCCGATCGCGGTCGAGGCGGTTAGCCAGTCCCAGCCGATACTCCGTCTCGCGATTGGGAAACGGGTGGAAGCGATAGCCGTCCGCCTGCGGCGTCCACGTCCCCGGGCTTCCGCGGACCACAATATCGAGCGTCTGCGGGAGCGGCAGCGTAACGTCGATCGTTTTGCGAACGTATGCCAGCAGCCGGTTCGCATCGCCTTCGCCGAGGGGGGGTTCCACGGCGACGGCTTTGATGATGAGCCGCGTGGGAAACGCCGCGGCGCCCGCTGCCGTAACGCGGAATTGCAGCGTCTGCTCTTCCCCGCCCTGCATGACGAACGTCGCCGGCCTCTCCTGCCGGTCGGGCCGCAGCGGATAGTCATCGTCGGCCACAAGAAAATCATGCTCCCGTAAGGCTTGATCCTCGGGGGTAAGCCGCACTTCCAGGAGTAGCGGGTCGTACTTGAGAAGCACCCAAATCGACGCCGGCGAGGCGCCGGCGAGGCGGATGGTCGCCTCAAAGTCGCGCGGCGATTCGGCGGAGAGAGCGAGCGACGTCGGCGTCTCGATGGTTACGAGAGGCGGATCGAACGGCGGAACGGGCGGCGACAGCGATACCGCCTCCGCCAGGAGACGATATGCATGGGCGTCGCGTCGAAGCTCGGCCAGCTCAAGTTCGCCGGCGTCGTTCACGGCCTCCAACAATCGCTGCCGTCTCCAGAGCCAATAGTCGCGCCACTGCGCGGCTGCGAGCGTATCCAGGAGCGGCGCCGCGTGCACGGCTGCGGCGTCGCGGGCAGGCAGCAGCCGTAAGGCCCGCTCCGCGGCCCGCAATTGCGCCAGCGTCGCCGGGCGCTTTGCCGCATCGGTCAGGCCACTTGCCATCGGCGTTCGCTCGATGAAGTCCGGCAGTCGGCGCTCGAATGCCGCGAGAGCGGCGCCGAATGCTTCGTACGCCTCCCAGCGCAAGGCGTCGTCATCGGCAGCCGCCGGCGACGACACAAAGCGTTGCTCCAGCAGGCGGGCCGATGCTTCGATGTTTTCGAAGTCCCGCAGGAGCGCGGCGCGCGCAGGACTCGCTTCGGCGTTATCGCCGGCGAGGGAAGGCGAAGCCGCCAGGCGGGCCAGCTCCGTCTGCAACACGACGACTTCCCGCAAGCCTCGCCACTCTTCTTGCGACGGCGGGAGCGGCGCCGCCGGCGGATCCGGAAAGAGTATCGTTCCGTAGCTCCCGGCGACGGCGGCGTCGGTTTCAGGCAAGGCGTCGACCAGCCGGAGGCGGTCCGCGGCGGCGGGAAGCGGCGTCGCCAACAGGCGCTCGGCCGCCAAGACTTCGCCGGGCGCCGCCGGCTTCGTGCTCAGCGCGTCGATCGCATCCGGGGCGAAGCCCGCCTCGATTCGCCGCCGCAGCGCCGACAATCTTAGTGCGGCGGCCTCAAGGTCGACCACTTCGTGCGACTCCGGGGCATCCAGCATCGTCGCCATGTCGCCCAGCGCCGCCAGCGTCT
>JAHWKS010000285.1 GCA_019347795.1 Planctomycetota bacterium
AGCATCTCGATCAACCTTACCGAGAACACGGAGTTCAACGGGCCGCTGATGCTGATTCCCGGCTCGCACCGCGTCTACGTGCAGTGCCCCGGGGGCACGCCCGACGAGCACTACCGCCAATCGCTCCGCAAGCAGGAGTACGGCGTGCCGTCGCGGGAGTCGCTCGCGCAGCTCATCGAGCGAGGCGGCGGGATCGCCGCCCCCAAAGGCGAGCCCGGCTCAGCCACCATGTTCGACTGCAACACAATGCACGGCTCGGTGGGGAACCTCAGCCCCTACCCCCGCACCAACCTCTTCCTCGTCTACAACAGCATCGAGAACGGCCTGGAGGATCCCTTCGGCGGCGCCCGCCCCCGCCCCGAGTTCCTGGCCGAACGCGAGACGATCGCCGTCGGTGATTTGTAGTCCGCTGCGGAGCGGGCGATCACACACAAGAGTTCGCACAGAAGGCAACAGAGGGAACAGAGAATGAAGAACAAAATGCAACGCTGCTCATACTCCGTTTCCTCTTGTTAAACAGTCAAAGATGAGAGAGGACCTACGGATGGCCGACCCACGGGTTTCTCCGGGTGAACCAAACAGATCCTGCCAGTCCATCGAACGTGGTGAACGAAGAATTCCATAGTCTCGATTGGCGTCCGTCGGGCCGCGGCTCGCGCGGCATCTTCGCGCCCGAGGCCGAAGAAGCCGTCGCCGCAAAGATCCGCAAAGCGGCGAATCGGGCGGGACGGTAAACTCCGATCGCCTGGGCACGGACGAAAATCACGACGATTTTCCTGCCGACCATATTCCTGCCTTATTTCAAGAGTCGAATAGCCCAAGTGTCTCGAAGCGAAGGGACATTGGGCAGAGTAAACAGAGAAACTCTCTGTTATCTTCGTTTCCTCCTGTTCAAAAACTGATTGCCGGCAGTTCGCCTTACTGGTTCCGGCGGTCTTCGGCGGGGCCGCCTTTGCGGCTGAGGTTGCGGGCGGTGTTGATCAGGCCGATGTGGGAGAAGGCCTGCGGGAAGTTGCCTACCAGCCGGCCGGTTTCGGGATCGTACTCTTCGGAAAGCAGCCCCACGTCGTTGCGTAGGGAGAGCAGCCGCTCGAAGACTTCGCACGCTTCATCGTGCCGGTCCTGCAGCGCGAGGTTGTCCGCCAGCCAAAAGGTGCAGAGCAGGAAGGCGCCTTCGCCGGGAGGCAGGCCGTCCACGTGGGGGTGCGTGGGGTAGCGATCGAGAAAGTCGTCCCGCATCAGCCGCTTGCAGATGTAATCCACCGTGCCGATCATCCGCGGATCGGTGGCTTCGATAAAGCCGACCAACGGGAGCATCAGCAGGCTGGCGTCGGGGCCCTGCGAGCCGTAGTGCTGGACGAAGGAGTTCAGCTTGGGGTCGAAGCCTTCGCGGCAGACCTCGTCGTGAATCTCGCTTCGCAGCCGGCGCCACTTCTCCAAGTCGCCGCTCAGTCCGAAGTCTTCGACCGCTTTCACGGCGCGGTCGAACCCCACCCACGCCATGACCTTGGAATGGGTGAAGTCCCGTTTCGGGCCGCGCACCTCCCAGATGCCCTCGTCGGGTTTGCGCCAGTCGGTTTCCAGGAACTGCATGATGCCGCGTTGGATCCGCCAGGCGTTCTCGCTCGGCTCCAGCCCGGTGCGGCGGGCCAGGTGGAGGGCGTCCATCACCTCGCCGTAGACATCGAGCTGGTGTTGCCGGTATGCGGCGTTGCCGATCCGCACCGGCGCCGAGTTCTCGTAGCCGGGAAGCCACTCCAGCTCCAGCTCCGTGAGCCGCCGCTCCCCCGCCAGGCCGTACATGATCTGCAGTTCCGACGGGCTGCCGGCCACGGCGTTGATCAGCCACTCCCGCCAGTCGCGGGCTTCGTCGATGTAGCCGCCGGAGATCAGCGAGTAGAGCGTGTAGGTGGCGTCTCGCAGCCAGCAGTAGCGATAGTCCCAATTCCGCACGCCCCCCAATCGCTCCGGAAGCGAGGTGGTGGCCGCCGCACAGATGCCGCCCGTCGGGGCGTAGGTGAGCGCCTTGAGCGTGATGAGCGAGCGCAGCACGGCCTCCCGCCACTGGCCGTCGTACGTGCAGCGGTCCGACCACTCCCGCCACGTGGCCTCGGTTTCGCGAAGGCTGTCCTCGGCCTTCTTCTCAGGCGGCTCGTCCTCATGGGTGCGGGTCCAGGTCAGCACGAACTCTTTCCGCTCGCCCTCGGCGACGGTGAAGTCGGCCACGGTGTGCAGGTCCTCGCCCCGCATCTCCACGTCGCTGCGGCAGTAGACCGTGTCCGGCCCCGCCGTGGCGCGAATGCCCTTGGGCGTATGCCGCACCCAGGGGACGATCGAGCCATAGTCGAAGCGAATCACCAGCTCCATCCGCATCGGGACCTTGCCGCGCTTCCCTTCCACAATCCGCACGACATCGGGCGCCGCGGTGCGGATCGGCATGAAGTCGATGACCGTCACCGCGCCGTCGTCGGTTTCAAACTCGGTTTCCAGGATCAAAGTTCCGTCGCGATACCGCCGACTTACCCGGCGCACTTCGCCCTCGGGGGCGATCCGCCATCGCCCGTGCTCCGGCGTCCCCAAGAGCGCCGCAAAGCACGCCGGCGAATCGAACCGCGGAAAGCAGAGCCAGTCCAGCGAGCCGTCCTTCGCCACCAGCCCCGCCGTCTGGCAGTCGCCGATCAATGCGTAATCTTCAATGCGGGCGGCCACGGGGAATACCTTCGAGAAAACGATGTGACGAGGAACGGTGCAAGTTTCACGCCACGCACGCCCAACTCGGTCAGTCGATAAACGACATCTCGCTGGCGGCCAGCAGGACTTGGGCGTAGGCGCGCCAGCGGTCGGAACCGGCCTCGGCGCCGAGATACTCGACGCCAAGCTGCAATTCTTCGTCGCTCGGCGGACGGCTGTAAAGAACGCGATAGGCGTAGTCGATCCGCGCCTCGGCGCCGTCCGGCGATTCGCGCTCGATGCGCTCGGCCAGGGCCTCGGCCTGTCGGACCATGAAGGGGCTGTTGATCACGAACAGCTTTTGCAGCGGCGTGGTGGTCGTGTTGCGGCGATCGCTGTGGGCGTTGGGATCGGGAAAGTCGAACAGCGAAAGCATCTCATTCAGATCGAGCCGGCTGATGCGGGCGTAGACCGTGCGCCGCGTCTCCTCCGGATCCTGCGGGTCGATTGACTCCCCGCCGACCGCGCGATCCAGCCGCCCGGCGGCCGCCAGCACCGCGTCCCGCCAGCGTTCCACGTCCAATCGTTTCCGGTTCATCCGCCAAAGTAAATGCGGATTGCGGAATGCGGAATGCGGAATCGATGACACCAATTCCGCATTCAGCATTCCGCATTCCGCATTCGAGCACTGCCGATAAACGCTCGACATCGCCATCTCTCGCACCAGCCGCTTGATCGACCAGCCCGACTCCATAAAACGCGCCGCAACGTCGTCCAGCAACTCGGGATGCGTGGGAGGCTCGCCCAGCGCGCCGAAGTTGCTCGGCGTGGCGACCAGCGGCCGGCCGAACATCTGCCCCCAGATGCGGTTCACCAACACGCGGGCGGCGAGCGGGTTCTGCGGATCGACAATCGCCTCGGCCAGCTCCCGCCGGCCGCTGCCGTCGGTGAACGGCGCCGGCGTCTGCGGCGAGAGGACCTGCAAAAACCGCCGCGGCGCCACCGGACCTTCGTTCTCAACGTTGCCGCGGAGGAACACCGGCAGATCGTTCACGTCGCCGTCGCGGACGATGTGCATCGCCTCCTCCGGGTCTTTCGCCTGGCCGTCCTTCTCCGTCTTGCAGTCGTCGCTGAGCGGCCGGTTGAACATCTCGGTCGAGGCGAACACGCCCGCCAGCGAGTAATAGTCCTCGGTCGGCACGGGGTCGAACTTGTGATCGTGGCAGCGGGCGCAGGCCACCGTCAGCCCCAGCAGTCCGCGAGTGACGGTATCGACCCGATCCTCCCACTCCTCGGCCATCACCTCGCGGGCCCGGCGGCGGTAATACTTCGGCCCCAGCCCGATGAAGCCCAGCGCCGCCAGGTGCTCCGGCTCATCCATCAGGTCGGCCGCCAACTGCAGGCGGATGAAGCGATCGTACGGCATGTCGTGATTGAAGGCCGCGATCACCCAATCGCGATAGAAATACGCGTTGGGATAGAACAGCGACTTATCATTGCCGACGATGTGCGCCTGGTCTTCCGCATACCGCGCCACGTCCAGCCACAGCCGCGCCCAACGTTCGCCGAAGTGGGGCGAGGCGAGCAATCGCTCGACCAGCCGGGCGTAGGCCTCGGGCGAGTCGTCGCTGACAAACGCTTCGACCTCTTCCGGCATCGGCGGCAGGCCGATCAGATCGAACGAGAGCCGGCGAATGAGCGTCCGCCGATCGGCCGGCGGCGAAGGCTGCAATCCCTCCGCCTCCAGCCGCGCGAGAATGAAGACGTCGATCGGTTGCCGGACCCATACTTCGTCTTTCACCTGCGGCGCCTCATGCCGCCGCGGCGGTTGAAACGACCAGAACTCCCGCCCCTGTTCGACATCGGTGGTCGATTGCGATATCGCCGCCGACTTCCCGTCGCGCGGATCGGGGGCGCCCATGCGAATCCACGCCTCGAAATCCCGCACCACCTCCTCGGGCAACCGTCCGTCCGGAGGCATCTCATAATCTTCGTAACGAAGCGCCGAAAGCAGACGGCTCTTCTCCGCATCGCCGGGCACAACCGCCGTTCCCGAATCGCCCCCTTGGAGCATCCCGTTCCGCGTGTCCAACAACAGCCCCCCCTTAACCTCCTTGGCCGACGCCGCATGACACGCATAGCACCGCTCGACCAGCACCGGCCGAATCTTCTTCTCAAAGAACTCGACCCCCGCCGCGTCACCCGGCGCCTCCCCGCCGGCGACGGCGCTAATCCCCAGCATCCAAGCCGCACAGAAGACGGAGCCGAACCGAACCATGGTGTCAACGGTGAAGAAACGGTGGAAAAACCAAGCGCGCGAGAAATCCAACGTATCAGAACCCGCCGATCATTGCGAGCGATCGCGGCCCTCTTGACGATCGTTTGCGGGGACGTGCGACGCTGCTAAAATTCCAAGACGCCGGATGGGTGGCCGAGTGGTCGAAGGCGGCAGTCTTGAAAACTGCTGATGTCGGAAGGCATCCGGGGGTTCGAATCCCTCCCCATCCGCTTCTGCTGGTGCTGTACGAGCATTAGAAAACGCGCGGCTTGTACTCCCGCTTGTACCTCGGTGCGAGAGGAAGCCGCAGAGAGACGAGCAGAAACACGGCGGCCACGAGTCACCGCGACCAGTGACCCCGCACCCACACCCAACGCTGCCGGTCGCGACACCACCGCCAATGACCACGCACCCACACAGTAAAGCCCACCGGCGGATACGGAGGAGGCGGCTCCAACCGTAAAGGCGGCATCGGCGGACGAGGCGGCTTCGGCGGTCGCTTCTTCGGCGGCGTCTTCTTCCGCATAACGGCCAGCAGGGGACAGACGAACAGGGACGCAAGGGACGAGAAGGGGCGCACCCTCGTAAAGAAGCTTTGCCGCCTGGGACCGGTTTCTCGCGGTTCTTCTCCGGCCTCTCTGTTGCTCTCCCTTGGCCTCTCTCCACAGATGGCTCCCAAGGCCGGGCCAGTGGTGCAGAGTGCGACGGAAGCGAAAGGAAGAAGCGGGAGAGGGCTTCTCGCACTTTTGGTTGCTGGCTGGCGACCGGCAGAGTAGGATGGCGCCTTCCGGAGTGACCGAACCCGCCCTTCGCTCTGATCGGGCGTGCCATGACCAAAAAGCACTCGCGTCGCCGTTCCCGTTTCCGGCCTTGTTTAGAACGTCTGGAAACCCGGCTGCTTTTAGCCGGAGACTTTCAGAATCCAGTCGTGGCGCAGGACGTGGACGTCAACGGTTTTGTGGCGATCGCGGACCTCATACCAATCATTACCCACTTGCGCACGTACGGCGTGCCGCATGATCTCCGAACGCCGACCGATCCACCTGTGGCTACGCCACCTTTCGTCGATGTGACCGGTGACGATGTGGTTGCCTTGGACGACCTTTTACCCGTTGTAGCGCTGCTCCGAGACGGGGTTGGCGTGCCCGCGCCGGGCTTACAGGCCGGACTGGCGAACGACACAGGAGCACCTTTCGACGGCATAACCTCTGATCCGACAATTGAAGGCGCCGTGTCCGCAGGCCGCCTTGACGAAACCCGCGTCGCGGCAAGGGTTGACGGCCGTGTGCTTGCCCTGGTCTCCTTCGATGCTCAGGGCGCAATCTCGTTCAGCCCAGACCTGCCGCTCGACGGAACAGCCAACGGACCACACACACTCGAATTGATCGCCCAAACGTCCGGTGGTGCGCCAGCCATGGAGTCGATTCCTTTTACACTCGTGGCGGGGCTTTCTGGCGGCCTAATCCTCAACGGCAGCTTTGAAGCTGGCCCTACTGATGCCGATGCCCGCTGGAACAGCGGCGGGTTTATGACGTTGGGCCACAACCAGGGCGGCATCCGCGACATTTACGGGTGGACAGTCGCCGCAGACGGACAGATCGACCTCGTCCGCTCGGACGAAACGCCCGACGGGAATCGCTTCGTGGATCTGACCGGCAGCCCGTTGGTCGGGATGATCGAACAGACGTTTGCTACGACCATCGGCCACGAGTACCTTGTGACGTTCGACATTTCGGGCGTTGAGCTTGGTCCGCCGGATACGGGAGTCGCCATGCGCGTGCAAGTGGCGACGGGCGAGTGCGCCGCATTCGTTTCTACGCCGTACGAATGGGAAACGAAACAATGGCGCTTCACGGCGACCCAAGACCTGACGACGCTGCAATTCGCCAGCTTGCACCCAAGCGCAGGCGGCCACGGGCCAATCCTCGACAATGTGGTGGTCACGGAGCTAGGGCCGGCGTCGAACGGCGTCGTCTACAACCCGTCTCCCGACAGCGGACATTGGCTAGCGCTTCCCAACGGCGACTTCG
>JAHWKS010000286.1 GCA_019347795.1 Planctomycetota bacterium
AAAAACGTGAAGCTGGGAGTAATCACCTGATCGCCGCGCTTCACGCCCGCCGCCATCAGGGCCAAAAGCAGCGCATCGCTTCCCGAGGCGCACCCGATGCCGTGCTCGACGCCGCAGTACCGCGCGACCGCCTGCTCCAACTCCTGCACTTCCGGCCCCAGCACGAACTGCCCCGAGTCGCAAACGCGGGCGACGGCCGCCAGAATCTCCTCCCGCAACTCGGCGTTCCCCCGGCTCACATCCAGCAGGGAGACCGGAGACGACGGCTGCTGCTTTTTGGCGGATCCCATGCGGACAATCGCTTCCTTGCGAGAGGGCCGAACCAACCGGGCCGAAGATTACGCCCCCGCCTCCCACGCGTCAAGATCATGCTTCGTCCTCAACGCATCACTTCCCCCAATCCGCCAGCGCGTTGTCGCGGTTCTTCAGCGGGAACTCCACCGGGCCGCCTTGGCGGTGGGAGTGGAACACCGCGGAGATCATCTCGACCGTGGTGCGGCCCTCGAGGGCGCTGCACTCGGGGTAGCGGTCCTCTTCGATCGCCGCCAGCAGGTCGCGCACCGCCGCGACGTTGCCCGCGTGGAGCGAGTTGCCCCCCAGCGGCTCCGGCTGATCGATCCCGGCGCTGGAGATCGGAAGCCACCGCTTGCCGCTGCGGCCGGGGGACCACATCGGGTCGGGCAGGTAGTACGCCGGCGGCAGATAGCCGGTGAGGATCTCGATCACGCCCGCCGAGCCGCAAATCTGCAGACCGAAGCGGCTTCCGCCGGCGCCGGCGCCGCGGTGCGAGCCGAAGTAAGCGGTCACCCCGTCGTCCATGCCGTACATCGCGTTGACCGTGTCGCCCGCGAGAGGACTGATCCCTTCGTTGCCCGGCTTTACGTCCTCGGGGGTGATCGGCTCGCCGTCGGCCAGCACCGAAGCGAAGCACCACCTGGGCTCGCTGCCGAAGTGGTGCATCAGGTTCATAATGTGGCTCCCCAGGACCCACAAATCCTCGCCGCCGCCGCGGGCGTCCTCTTTGCCGCGTCCCCGCAGCTCCAGCACCCGGCCGATCTGCCCGTCCTCGATCAGCTCGCGGATCGTCTGCAGCTTGGGGCTATAACGCGTCTGGTGGGCGATCGCCAGCTTCACGTCGTTCTTTTCGCAGGCGGCGACGATCTGATCCGCCTCGGCCGGCGTGCGGCAGAACGGCTTCTCCATGTAGATGTGCATCCCCCGCTCGGCCGCCGCCACCGCCATATCCCGATGCTGGTCAAGCCACCGCGGTCCGATGGCGACGATGTCCGGCTTCGCCTCATCGAGCATCTTTTGATAATCGTCGTACCCCTTCGGCGCCGTGAGCCGCTTGACGGCCTCCGCCAGCCCCTTCGGCTCGGCATCGGCCACGGCGACGATCTCGCAGTTCTCCACCTCCAGCCACACGCTGTCGATCCCGTGCCCATAGTTCCCCTTGCCCGTGTGCCCAATCACCCCGACGCGGTACGTAGCCATGGAAGTTTCTCCCTGAAGACAAAGAAATTAGCCACGGATCGACACGGATGAAACACGGATAAGAACAGAAGAAAAACAGCTCATTGCTTCTCCCTCTTGTCTTCTCATCCATGTTTGATCCGTGTTCATCCGTGGCTAAAAATCCGCGGCGGTCAGATGTCAGTCTCCGTGTTTCTTTCGTAGCCGTGAGGACGTGCGAAGGATCAATTGGACGCGTTCGAACTCATCGAGCCAGTCTTGCATCGTGGCGGCCAGGAGCGATTCCTCGGGCGGGGCCACGCCGATCGGGCACATCTCTCCTAGCGACTCGGCGGCCAGCGTCCGGTACTTGGCGAGGGTGCGGTCTCCGTAGCGGGCCACTTCGAAATCGTCCTCGCTGAGAAACACCGCCACGGGAACGCGGGCGCCGCCGCAGATCGATAACTCCTTTTGCAGATCGGGATGGGCGTCGCGGTCGCAGTAGCGGATGCGGATCAGCGGGGCCGTCTCGGCGATCGAAGATGGGGCACTGCTCGACGCAGTCGCCGCACCAGGCGCCGGCCATCACCAGCACCTTCATCTCCCGCTGAAATCCCGCCAGCAGCCGCCGCTGTTCCTCGGCGAGCGTCACCCGCTCCCGCACCGCCGCCCACCGCTGGCGGTGCGCGTCGGTTCCATGCTTCGCCAGGAATTCGTCATACGGCAGTCCCTCGCGAAACTTGGCGGCGAAATCAATCATGCTCGGTCCCTCAACGTGGGAATGCAAAGTATAAAATGCAGCGTCCGAAACGCAAACCATTTGGCCTTCAAATTACCCGCGCCTCCCATGCACTCTACCACTCGCAATCTCGGCGGACTCGATTGCCGCATTGTGGATGACCTGCCTCCGGGGCGAAAGCCGGAGTTGGCGGTGATGCTGTGTCACGGCTTCGGCGCCCCGGGAACCGATCTGGTTCCGATCGGAGCGGAGATTCTTCATCAGGCGCCGGCGCTGGCCGGTCGCGTGCAATTCATCTTTCCCGCGGCGCCGCTGTCGCTCGATGATCAAGGGCTTTACGGCGGACGGGCGTGGTGGCCGCTGGATGTGGCGAAGCTCGCCATCGCCATCGAGCGCGGCGAGCTGCGCGATCAGCGGCGGCATCTTCCGCCCGAGTTGCCTGACACCCGCGATAAACTGATGGCGGCCCTCGCCGCAGTGCAGCAGGAGACGGGCTTGCCGCTGTCGAAGTTCGTGCTGGGCGGCTTCTCGCAAGGCTCGATGATCGCCACCGAGACGGCCTTGCGCCTCCCGCAGTCTCCCGCGGCGCTGGTGATCTGGTCGGGGACGCTGCTGTGCGAGGATGTGTGGCGGGAACTGGCGAAGATCCACGCGGGGTTGCGAGTGCTGCAAAGCCACGGCCGGCTCGACCCGATCTTGCCCTTCGACGGCGGCGTCTGGCTGCGCGACTTGCTCCGCGAAACAGGCGCCGAAGTCGATTTCCTCGAATTCGCCGGTCCCCACACGATCCCGCGGGAAGCGCTGGACCGGACCATCGCTCTCTTGGAGGAGGTCGCTTAGCAGCCAGACATCGTGTGCTGATCCGCAAGCTTGCTCGCCTCGCGGCTGGTCAGACTTGCGACCCTTGGTTACTCTGAACGTGAATCGTCGGCTGCATTGAGCCTCATCGCGCTCACATCATCCTTTGTCGCCATGCCTGAGAACGCGTCGTTATGGCCGCCGAGCAAGCTGCCGGGGCAGGGGACCGCAGCTTGCGCCGTCGCGATCTTTTTGCTTCTGGCGACGCTCGGCCGTGCGCAGGATGCAACCGGCGTGCGAGTCGAGTCGGTGCGGCTGGGCTTCGACGGGAAATATAAGGTCGGCGACTGGACGCCGGTTTGGGTGACGCTCGCCTATCCGCGGGGGAAGGCGCCGATCGAGGGCCGCTTGGAGTTGACCGTGCTCGACGGCGACGGGGTCGAGACGACGTACGTGGATCAAGCGGGACCGCCGGTTGAACTCGAGAGCGGCGAGGAAGCGGAGTTTCTGCAATATGTAAAATTCGGCCGGGTGCGGAGCGACCTCGCTGTTCGGCTGCGGGGAGGGCAGGGGGTGTTGGCCGAGCGAACGTTCGCGCCCGCGGAGTTTCCCCAGCCGCTGCCAGCGGGGCGGGAGCTGATCGTCACCCTCGGCGGCGAAGCGGGAGTCGCGGAGGCGGCTCGACAAACGCGACGACGGCCGGAAGAGCAGGTCGCCGTCTCGGTTGTCGATCGCGACCATCCGCTGCCGGACCATTGGCGGGGATACGACAGCATCGACACGCTGGTGCTTCTGACTGGCGGTCCTGAGTTTCTCGACACCGTCGATGAGCCGCAGTGGGCGGCGCTGCGGCAATGGGTGCGGCTCGGCGGACGAGTGCTGCTCAGCGTCGGCGCCCAAGGCGAGCGCGTGTTCGGAGAGCAGGGGGTGCTGGCCGACTTTTCGCCGGGCCGCTTCGTCGGCGTGGCGCCGCAGCAGCGGACCGCCGGACTTGAGACCTTCATCAACGCCGCCGAACGCCTCGGGGCAGGGGAGGGGAGGGCAGGGGGGCTGCTCGCGGCGGTTTTGGCCGACGTCCGCGGGACCGTGAAGGTCGCTGAGAGCGCCGGCCCCACGCAGCGGCCGATGGTCGTTCATTATCCGGTGGGTCTCGGGCAGGCGACGCTGATCGCCGTCGATCTCGATCGCGAGCCGCTGGCGTCCTGGCGAGAGCGTGGGAAACTGGTGCGGCGGCTCTTGGAAGGCTTCGGCGGCGGGGGCGAGACGGCGGAGCAGACCACCGCCCGCGGCCGCGTGTCGCACATCGGATACGAAGACCTGGTCGGACAGCTCCGCGCCGCGCTGGACGACTTTCCCGGCGTGACGCTGGTGGCGTTCTCCTGGGTGGCGGCCTTGGTCGTGCTGTACGCGGCGCTGATCGGACCGGCCGACTATTTTCTTCTGCGGCGATACGTCGGCCGGATGGAGCGTACGTGGTTCACGTTTCCGGTTGTCGTCGCCGTGTTTTGCCTGATCGCGTGGGCAGGGGTGAGCTACTTCAAGGCCGATCGGCTGCTCGTGAATCGGGTGGACGTGGTGGACGTGGATGTGGCGAGCCGGCAGGTGCGCGGCTCGTCCTGGATTCACGTCTACAGCCCGCGGGGCCAGACGTATGACATCTCGCTTACTCCGCAATCGGCGCTGGCGACGAGCCGAGAAGGGCAGGGGACGCTGCTCACATGGCTCGGCCTTCCCGGAAGCGGCTTGGGCGGAATGAACTCCGCCGCCGGCCGGCTGTACAACGCGCCGTATCGCATCGTGGGAGAACGGGAAAACGGGGCGCTGCGGGTCGAGCCGCAGGAAATGCCGATCCAGGTCCGCTCCACGCGGGCGCTCTTCGGCCGCTGGTGGGCCGAGGCGGAGCTCGACTCGGCAGGCGAGTTGGCCGGCTCTCCCAACGACGGCGCGCTGGACGGCGAGGTGGTGAATCCGCTCGACGTCCCGTTGCAGGGCGCCGTGCTGCTGTATAACCACTGGGCGTACCGGATGCCGCAGGAGATGGCGCCCGGCGGCGGCGTGTCGCTCAACCGCCGGCTTCCCGACGGCAACCTGGTGTGGCGGCTGACGCAGAAGTCGGTCGGCGAGGATTTCAAGGAGTTCGCCACCCCGTGGGACGAGGCCAACCGCGACGTCCCGCGGGTGATGGAGATGATCCTCTGGCACGAAGCCGCCGGCGGCCGCACCTACACCGGCCTCTTGCACCGCTACCAAGGCGAACTAGACCTCTCCAGCCACCTCGCCGCCGGCCGCGCCATCCTCATCGGCCGCGTCGCAAAGAGCCCGGCCCGATTGTCCCTCGGAGGCGAAGCGCCGCCCGACGACGCGGTCCAACAGTGGACCTGGTATCGCGTCGTGCTCCCAGTAAGGGAGGAGTGAGAGACCTGGTCACGTCTTCTCGCAAAGCGCCGCTTCTCAGAATTCCTTCGGGATGGGCAGGAGGCGCTCGCTAGGGCGGATCGATTGTTTCGGGCGCCACCGGCGGTTGCCCTGGCCCCCGCACGCACAGGATGTTGACCTCGTCCCCGTGAACGACGAACAACGCGCGGTAGGTGTTTCCCCGGCGAGTGCGAAAGAGAGAGAATCTGTCGCACGGGTTCCGCAAACGCGTCGGCCTCTTCCGCCAGCGGGAAGGCCGAAGGTGATGCGCTCAACCGAATCTGCGCTGCTTCAATGCTTCGACCCAGCGACGGGCGCCTTCCGCGGACCGCTCACACAGCCAGTCCCGAATTGCGATTACGTCTTGGCTTGCGCGGCGGGTGTAGCCGACTCGAAAAGGCGGCATGGAACGCTCGTCAGTTTAGCGGTTGGCGAAGCTCCGCCAGAACGTCGTCGGCCGAGCGCACCCGACCGGCGGCCAAATCATCCAAGCCCTCTTGGATTGCGGCTATGGCGCCTGCCCGCTCTTGCTGTGCGCGCCACAGGCAAACGTAATCCTCCAACGATGATTCTTCCCGGTCACTTTGAATGCGTCCCGCCACGAACTGCTGAAAGTCCGCCAGGTCTTGCTCGATGATGTTCATTGGAAATACCTCGCGCGTTTCCAAGGCTGTTTCACCAGTTCCTTCCGCTTCGCGAACCTCGAGCGGCGCTTTCATTTTACCTGACTCGACGCCCGTTGGAACGCCTCCGCGATGCCTCGGCGCACTGAACCGCCGGCCGCCATCCTCCTCGGCCGCGTCGAAAAGAGCCTGGCCCGCTTATCCCTCGGAGGCGAAGCCCCGCCCGACGACGCCGTTCAACAGTGGACCCGGTATCGCATCGTGCTCCCAGTAAGGGAGGAGTAGCGATCGACATGCTCGCCTCGCTCTTCTTCCACCCCCGCGCAATCTGGGACGAAACCCGCTGACCCCGCTCCTGGAAACGTCGCGAAACGCCCGGTCGCTCGAACGGCGGAAAAAAACTTACGGCGAGGCGGGCGGTCCACCGGTCGTCGCAACCTACGTGGACAACGGGACTAGCGACTGGCCCTCTGCTTCTCGTCGCGTCATAAGTCGAACACCGCGTGAAATTCTGCTGCCGACCACCGCCAATTTGAACATCCGTACAGTATAATAAGAGCGTGCCCCGCATGCATCGCCATCCACAGTTCCGCGGCGGCGCCTTCTCCGTGGCGCGCACCCTCGCTCCTCGGTTGCCGAACATCGTCGGCAGCCAAGGACCGCTTCCCGAAATCCCACGCGCGAATGCCGCGGCTATCCATAAACGTGATTGAATGCACCGTTACCCTTTCGTCCACAGGAGAAATGCTGTCGTCCCGTCATCGGCCGGCTTCAGCCGGCCTGTGTTTGCCACCAGCTTTAGCTGGGTGGAAATGGAGCCTTCCCTTCCCCACACCCACCTTTGCTGCTCCGCCGCCGCCGGCGGCGGAGCAGCAAGGGTGGGTGTAATCGTTCACGGGCCGGCGCTAGGAAATCGAAAAACTGCTATGGACACAGAAT
>JAHWKS010000287.1 GCA_019347795.1 Planctomycetota bacterium
GTCCTTCCCGCGAGGTGATTCGTCAACTGGAAGCGGTAAGGCAAATTCTCTCCGCCGCGCGCTCGGGCGATCTGGCGAACGACGGCGAGACGATCGCCGTCGAGCAGGCCCAGTCATGGATGGGCGAGAACCTTCCCGAGGACTTGCGTGTCTTCCTCGACGAAGCGTCGCGGCAGAGGGCGGCGCGACGTGACCAGACACCTGCTTCCGCGTGATGGCCGACCACCTCCTCATCGACGGATCGTTCGGCGAAGGGGGCGGGCAGATCATCCGCTCTTCGCTCGCGCTTTCGCTGATCACCGGGAGGCCGATCACGATCGAGAACATCCGCGCGCGGCGCTCGCCGCCGGGACTGCGGCGCCAACATCTGACGGCGGTGCTGGCGGCGGCGGAAGTCGGACGGGCCGCAGTGGAAGGCGCCGAAGTCGGGGCGTCGCGATTGACGTTCGAGCCGGGCGAGGTCCGGCCCGGCGAGTATGATTTCCGCATCGGCACGGCGGGCAGCACCACGCTCGTCTTGCAGACGGTGCTTCCGGCGCTGTTGCAACTCGGCGGACCGAGCGTGGTGCGGCTGGAAGGCGGAACGCACAATCCCTTCGCCCCGCCATTCGAGTTTCTCCAGCGAACCTATCTGCCGCTCGTGAGTCGCTTGGGCCCGAGCATTCGGGCGGAACTGCACCGCCACGGCTTCTATCCCGCTGGCGGCGGACGCTTCACCGTCTACGTGCAGCCGGCGAGTGAGTTTGGTCGGCTGGATTTGCTGGAGCGCGGCCGGTTACAAGACCGCCGCATCCGCGGCCTGATCGCGAATTTGCCCCGCCATATCGCGGAGCGGGAATGTCATACGATCGCCGAACGCTCGGGCTGGGGCGAGAAGTGCTGCTCGATCGAGGAGGTCGAGGCCGACGGGCCGGGCAACGCCGTCCTCATCGAGATGGAGCACGAGCACGTGACCGAGGTGGTGGTCGGCTTCGGCCAGAAGGGGGTGCGGGCCGAAACCGTCGCCTCGCGAGCCTGGCGAGAAGCGCGGACGTACCTCGATGCCGGCGTCCCCGTCGGCGAGCATCTGGCCGACCAGCTCCTCTTGCCGTTGGGTCTGGCTGCCTGGCGAGGCGAAGGCGGAGGCAGCTATCTCACCGGCCCGCTCACCGAGCATGCCCGGACGCATATTGAGGTGTTGAAAACGTTTCTCGACGTTCCGATCCGCGTGGAGGACCGCGGCGCGCAAAGTGCCGTGCACGTGGGGCGAGAGGCGTAGAGAGAATTCTCACTCGCCGGCGCCGCGGGCGCTGACAAATTCGTTCAGGAGCACTTCAACCCGGCGCTCCAGATCGTCCAGTTGCTCCAGCACGTCGTCCTGCCGTAGCTCCAATTCGTCCAGCAGAGTGGGGTCGCGGTGGGCGCCGGGGTTCATAGCAGGTGGGGTGCGGGGAGGGGCAGGTCGCCTTAAGCATCGGACCGCCGACCGTTCCGACTTTGGGTGGAACGCCAGCGCCTGAATCGGCAAAATGGAAGGATCGAAGCGAATTCTCCGTCTGCCCAGGAAATGCCGCATGCCCGAACCGGACTATAACGCAGGCGATCCCCCCGGCTTCTGGGTCTGGTTCCTCGCCCTCGCGGTGGCGATCGGCCTGGCTCTGTGGTACGCCTCGTGCTCGTAATTCGGCTGGCCAAAATTTAGGAGAAAGATTAAAGTGCGTCCCCCGCGTTGGGGATGAACTCCCGCACAAAAAAATCTCGTTCCCGCACCACGGAAGGAGTCCGGACGTGTACATCAAGGATGTGGCGATCGACCGCTACGGCGCCTGGGCGCATCTTCGCCTGACGGACCTGGATGAGCGGTTGACGGTGGTCTACGGCGTCAACGGCTCGGGAAAGTCCACGATCGTTCGCTTTTTGCAGGCGATGCTGTATGGTTTTCCTCACTTCCAGGAGAGCCCGGCGCCTGCTCAAAGCTCGCCCTGGGGCGGTTCGATCGCCGTTGAAGGACTGCAGGGATGCTGCGTGATCCGCCGCCACGACGACGGCACGCGCACCGGCCGGCTTTCGCTCATTGGGGCCGACGGCGCGCCGCTGGAGCGCGACGCACTCTCTACCCTCGTCGGCGGCGTGGATGAGCCGACGTTTCGCCTGGTGTATGCGGCCAACTTTCGCGATCCTCCGCCGACGGAAACGCTGGTGCAGATCGCCGTTGCCCGCGGGTTTGAGGTGGCGCCGCCGCCGATCGCGGCCGAAATCGACGCAGGCGATCCATCCTTCGATCAAAAGGTTCGCGCGCTCCGGCGCCGCCTGAATGAGGTGAAGTCACAAACACAGCGGTGGCGGCGGATTCGGCGGGATGTGCTCAACCGCCGCGCCCGCCTGCGGGAGGAGGTCATGCGCTGGGCCGACGCCGAGTCTCCGTTCCCCCTCGGCCGCGACGTGCAGAAGCAGCTCGGCGTGATCGAGCAGCGGTTGGAGCATTTGCAGGGCGAGGTTCGCGAGGAGAGCAATCGCGGCGAGCCGCTCGTGCGGTCGATCCGCGAGGAGGTCTACCAGCTCTGCCGCCGGACGCATCGCCGCTATCTGGAGCAGCGGCGGACATCAATCATGGAGGAGATCGAAGAGCTTCGCCGTTGCCATCGCGAAGTCCGCGTGCAACTTCAGCGTCTGGCGCGGCGGCGGGCGGCGATCGAGAGGGCGCTTGCCGAGCGGCCGGTTTCCTCGCAGGCCCGTGATTGGAGCGATGCACTGGTGCGGCGCCTTCGCCCGGCGGCGCCTTCGCTGCACGCCACTGTCTTCGAGGAGGCGTCGGAGCATCTGCGGCGGCTTACCGGAGGCGAGTTCGTGCGGATGCAAACGGCGCGGCACGAGCCACACATCCTGCTGGAAAACCTGCACGGCGAATGTCTTCGCCTCGCGACGCAGGAACGATCGCTGCGCGACTGCGTTCACCTGGCGATGTGCCTGGCGTTGATCGAGGCCCATGCCCGCCGCGGTGTGCGGCTGCCGTTGATCCTGGACGACGCTTTGGGGCGGCTGGCGCCGCAGCAGGCCGAACAGGCGGGCGTGTTGCTGCGGGAGTTCGCCGCCCGCGGACATCAGGTGCTGGTGTTCACGTGCCGGGAAGCGGAGGCCCGCATGCTCCAGCGGCTTGGGGTGCCGGTGCTCGAGTTGCCGGCCGAGTCGGGCTTGCACGAGCAGCGCGCCTGGCGGTGGACCTCGGCGCCGGCGCCGCTGGAAACAGTCGCCGAGGCGGCGGCGCCTGCGGAGTTGCTCGCGCGGATCGACGGCTATCCCCGCCCTTCCCAGGATCGCCCCGGCGCTGCGGCAGCGCGTTGTTTCCTCGACCGCAATGATGCGATCCTGTACGCCCCCGACATCGATAAAGCGGCCGTCGAATCGCTCGCCAGTCTGGGAGTTGAAACCGTCGGCGACTTCCTCGCACTGGCGCCGCATGCAATCGCCGAGCGTCTCTCGCCGCTGGAATTCTCAACCGAGACGATCCGCCGCTGGCAGGCGACGGCCCGGCTGATGTGCGACACGCCGAACCTCCGCATCTACGATGCCCGCATCCTGGCGGCCAGCGGCATAGCGTCGGCTGAGGAGCTGAATCGGCTATCGTCGGAGGAGTTGTTGACGCGCGTCGAGCGATGCCTGGAAAGCGACGAAGGACGCCGGCTGCTCGCCCTGGGGGACGACGAGGAGCTGACGCGGCTTGCGAGTTGGATCAACGCCGGCCGCGCCACCCAGAGCCTTCGCGAAGCCCAACGTCGAAACCGCTCCCGCCGCGGCGCCCACGCCGCATGATCCCAACCGCTACGGCTTCTGCATCACGAACACGCCGTAGCGCATGGCGCCGGAGGCGTAGGCGGCGCGGATGCGGAAGAGCGTGAGCAGAAAGATCCAATTGGTGGTCGGCCGCTCCCAGAGATACTTGCGGTGCTGCCGGCTGACGGCCAGCTTGCCCAGGACGCGGCGGAGGCAGATCGTCCAGGTCTTCTCGACTTGCCGGCTCAGGTCGCGATAGGAGAGCAGCCGCAGCCCGGCCGATTCGATCATGGCGGCGTACTCCCGGCGGTTGCCCAGCCCCGCCAGCCGGCCTTCGCTGCAGATCGGCTCCAAGAGGCGGCGCCGCGCGGAGCGGCTCGGCCGCTCGCAGGCCAGCCACGCCACCACCACGGCCGTCGCGCCCGGCTTGAGCACGCGGTGAATCTCTTCAAAGTACAGCGGCTTGTCTTCCACGTGGGAGACGCACTCGATGGAGATCAGCCCATCGAATGACGCCGTCTCCAGGCCGTTCGTTTCCCAGTTCCGCAGCAGATATGTCGGATTGTTGTCATCCCCGGTCTGGGCGACGGCGTACGCGTGCTGTTTCGGGGAAATCGTCAGCGCCGTCACCTCCGCCCCGTACCGGGAGGCGAGATATCGCGACGTGGCCCCGTACCCGCACCCGACGTCGCACACGCGGCCGCCGCGGGCGATGCGGGCCTCCTGGGCGACGTAGTCGATGAGCTTCTCCACGGCCTCGTCGGGCGACTCCCGGCCGGTGGTCCAGAGTCCATGGTGCACGTGCTCTCCCCAGAACTCCCGGTAGAACTGATCGAGATCATCATAATGAGCGGCAACATCGCGCTCGCGCGCGGGCGAAGTAATCATGAGCGGCGGAATGGTTATTGGAAGGAAAGAAGGACAGACGAACTGACAAGCGCAAAGTCGACCGCGTTGTTTCACCTGCGGGCGAAACTCCGCCGCGCTTCGGCGCCAAAGGCGCCAAACTCGAAAGAATGGTGGTAATCTACCATTGCCGAGCCCCAAAGGGGCGAAACTCCGCCGCGGCCATCGTTGTCGGTTCCGCCCTTTCAGGGCGACATTCGGCTGGCGGTCATCGTGTCTATCGAGTTGTTCGCCGTTGGCGAAGGAAGAGCATCATTCGCTGATCGATGTCGCAGCACTCGCCGGCCTGGACCAGCGGCCGCGAAACAAGAAACGAAGCGAGCATAATCCCTCTGCGCGAACGATGAATCGCCTCACTTCCGATCGGCTGCAATCTCCATAGACGGCAGTATGCCTACCCCAGCGCGGCGTCGATGGCTTCGGAAAGCCGCCTCGCTTCATAGACCTTGGCGGTCGGCACGCGCACCAGCGGCAGCCCCGCGGCGGCGGATGCGTCCTCGAGAAACGTGTCGCGATCCTGCGGCTCTGCGGGCGGCTCCGCACGCTCCGTCAAGACGACGCACACCCGCGGCGCGAGCGATTGCGGGTCGCAAAGCAGGAACTCGACGCGTCGGGAATCGATCCGCCGCTGCCAGGCGCCGCGGTCTTGCGGCTCGCCCCGAACCTGCAGCACGTCCGCCAGGCGGACCATCGGACACACCGCGAAGCGATCGCCGACGGCGGCCGTCAGCGCATGATAGAACTGCTGCTGGACCGGCGAGAGGAGCGATCCCCGCTTCTCCAGCGGAGGCGCCGGCGGCGACCGCCTGGCGAGACTCAAGAATAACAGGGCCAGGGCGGCAAACGCCGCCAGCGGCCAATAGTCCAGCAGACTGGCCATCGCGGAGCACTCCCACGACGTTTGGACTATAATCGGCGAGGCGCGGGCTTCATCAACTGGACGCATCGGCAAGTTCGACGCATCTCCTACAATCTTTCCCTCCCGCATGGACAAGAAGGCGAAAAAGAGGCTCGACGTGTTGCGGTCGCGGCTGCAAACGCTCCGCAACCAACTCTCCGGGGCGAAAAAGCAACGGGACGAGCCCGGCGAGGTGCAGCGTCTGGAAAAGGAAATCGCCGACGTGGAAGCGGAAATCGAGCGGCTCAAGGCCTCGTGAGCGCCGCTCGCTCCGCGCGACTTCCGCAAGGTTCAGAATTTCCGCGCGGAATCTGCTTGCCTGACCTAAGCTTTCCATAGCAGCAAGTCGCCGGAGAGGAGAAACCTGCCTTCCGCGGAGGGACCATGCAGCTTCGCCCGCATGCACATTGGGAAGAGCGCCGCCAGGCGTCGCGGTTTGCGCGGGATGAAGAGCTGGAGCAAGCAGCCGTCTGGTTCAGTCCGGGCGAAGGCAAGGTTTATCCGGTCTGCGACGAATCGCTGGGAGGCATCAGCCTTGTGGTGGACGATCCCGCGCGGTTTCCCGTCGGGGACGACATGGGCATCGCCTACGCCCGGTCGTTCTACCAGGCCACGGTCGTGCACGTTCATCAGCGGGACGACGGCGCGTTCATCGTGGGCTTTGAGATGCACGAATTGGGGTAATCCGCCGGCGCGCTCACTTCCGAAATCGCGACGTACTATTGACGGGCCGAAATGCGCAGCAATCATGCTCCGAAAGTTGGGGCGTCACATTGACTATGTCTTCCGAGAGTCCTCACGTCCTGCTCGTCGATGACGACCCGGCGACGCTCGGCGAACTGACTCGGTGGCTCGAGCCGGCCGGTTATCGCGTGCGCGGGGTGCGCGACGGCCGCGCCGCCCTGGCCGCGATGGAGGCCCAATGCCCGCAATTCCTGGTGACCGACTGGGAGCCGCCTTCAGTCAGCGGAAGAGAAATCTGCCGCTGGGTTCGTTCCCGGGAGCTGCCGCACTACGTGTACACCGTGGTGCTCACGGCGCGGAGTCGCGCGGACGGCCTGGTGCAAGGCTTGGAGGCAGGCGCCGATGACTTCCTCACCAAGCCCGCCCAGCAGGACGAGCTGCTCGCCCGGCTGCGCGCCGGCGGCCGCGTGCTGGAGCTGGAGAACCGCCTCTGCCGGCTGGCGCAGCGGGACTCGCTCACGGGACTCTACACGCAGCGCACGTTCTTCGAGTTGTTGACGAAGGAATGGGCTCGCTCGCGCCGCTACCACATCCCCGTGGCGTGCGTGATGATCGACATCGACTACTTCAAGCGCATTAACGACACGTTCGGCCACCAGGCGGGGGACGAGGCGATTATCACGGTTGC
>JAHWKS010000288.1 GCA_019347795.1 Planctomycetota bacterium
CCCCAGTTGCCGCTCAGGCCGACGCGGCCGGCCGTCGCCTGCTCGTGGGGTTGCTGATCGGCGTGAGCGCCATCGTGGAAGCGGCGCTGTACAGCACGCCGCGGGTCCCGATGTCGCTGCACGGGATGGCCGTCTTCGGCCTCGCCCTCGGCCAAATCTCCCTCGTCATCGGCTGGGCGGTTCTGGGCCGGCGGAACTGGCTCCTTCGCCTGATGGTAACCGTCGGCGTCATCACCGGCTTTGCCGCCTTGCTTCCCAACCATTTCGGAGTCCCCTTCTCCAGCTTCCTGGGCTTTTTGCTGCTGCACGGGCTGGACGTGGCCGCATGGAGCTTTGCCGCGCGAATTGTGGGACTGCGGTTCCGCGCGTCGGGTGAGCCGACGACGATCCAGAATGAAGGCCGCCCGTGGCGATACTCGCTGGCGGGGCTGTTCGCCGTCACCACCGCCGCCGCCGCCGTGGCCGCGCTGGTGCGGGCCGCCGACTTGCCCGACGGCAGCTATCTGATTCTTCTCGGCTACCATGCGGCGTTTGTTCTCGTCAGCCTTGTTGCATTGGCGCCGATGCTCGTGGTCCGGCTCCGGTGGAATATCGTGCTGATGCTGCTGGCGCTCATCGCGGCGCCGATCCTGGGATGGCTGGCGGGGTCGCTGGAATCCAACGCCGACCGCATAGCCTGGCTCACGCTCTGCCAGGCGATCTACCTCCTCGCCGCCGGCTGGGTGCTGCGCGCAGCCGGCTATCGCGCCGCCTGGAGCGATTGCCGGTAAACTGCCGAGAGTAGCAAAAGTACGGTGCTGCGGCGCCGCACTTCCCATCGCCTCGCCGGCCGGGCCGGCCCCCTCCGTGACCTAGGGTTGTTTGGGCGGAGGCGCCGGATTCGGCCACGGCCGAAGTGGAAAGGACACACCCGACATGGCCCGATGGCCGCGGCGCGTCTGGACGACGATCTTCACCTACGCCGCCATCTTCATCCTCTTTCCCTTGCTGTGCCTGTTGGCGTACGCCTGGGTCCGAGGATGGTGGTAGGCCGCGTCCGGCGCCGAATCGCCCAACAACTTCCTCCCACCCGCCGGGGCTAAAGGCGGACGGGACATCGTGGGCGATTTCGGGAGCAGATCGGCGTGTCTCTACAGCAAGTGGACGCCGCCCTGGGGCTGGGCGGACAACAGCAGCTTCTTTCGAGGCTGGCTCGGTACGGCCAGGAGCATCTATTGCGGTTCTGGGACGACTTGTCCAAGACGCAGCAGCGGCGGCTGGCGGACCAGATCGACGCGGTCGATCTGGAGATCGTCGGACGACTGATGCGCGAGGGCGAGGGGGCCGCCAACGGTAAGTTACTCGCGGAGCGGGCCGAGCCGCCCCCCGCCATTCGACCCGCCAAAGGCGAGACGCCCTACCCCCGCGAGCAGGCGCGGACCGCGGGCGAAGCCGCGCTGCGGGCGGGTAAGGTGGGAATGATCCTGGTGGCCGGCGGGCAGGGAACCCGGCTGGGGTTCGATGCGCCCAAAGGCATGTATCCGCTGGGGCCGGTTTCGCGTCGAACCTTGTTTCAGATCCTCCTCGATCGCCTGACCGCGATCGCGCGCCGCTATGGAACGCGCATCCCGCTGTACTTGATGACCAGCCCGGCGACGCATGACACCACCGTCACGTTCCTCGAGGCGAACGACCGCTTCGGCTTGCCGCCCGAGGATCTGCACGTCTTTCGCCAAGGCGTGATGCCCGCTGTTTGCGCCGCCACCGGACGGGTGCTCATGGCCGACCGCGACGCGCTCTGCCTGGCGCCTGACGGTCACGGCGGGATGCTCGGAGCGCTGTCCGCCAGCGGCGGCCTGCAGGACGCGGCGCTGCGCGGCGTCGAGCAGTTCTTCTACTGCCAGGTAGATAACCCGCTGGCGCCCTGCTGCGATCCGGAACTGATCGGCTGGAGCATCCTGTCCGGCGCCGAGATGACGACGCTGGCGGTGTCCAAGCGCGATCCGGTCGAGCGGATGGGAAACATCGTGGCGATCGACGGCAAGCTCCGCATCGTCGAGTACAGCGAATTGCCGCCGGAGATCGCCTCGCGCCGCAACGACGACGGCTCCCTCCGCCTCTGGGCCGGCAACACGGCCATCCACGTGTTCACGCTCGACTTTTTCCGCCGGGTTTCCGCCGCGCCCGACGCTCTGCCGTATCACCTCGCCCGCAAGAAATCGCCGTACGTGGATGCATCCGGACAGTTGATCACTCCCGCGGCGCCCAATGCGGTAAAGTTCGAGCGGTTCATCTTCGACCTGCTTCCGGCGGCGGAGCGGACGATTGTGATCGAAGGGGCAAAAGCCGAGGTCTTCGCGCCCGTCAAAGACGCCCCCGGCCGCGGCGCCGACACCCCCGAAGCCGCTCAGGCCGCGATGTCCGCCCTGCACCGCCGCTGGCTGGTGGAGTGCGGCGCCGCGGTCGCCGCCGACGCCGTGGTGGAGATCCATCCAGACTTCGCGATCGACACACGCGAATTAGCCGCGAGAATCCATCGCGGCGCCGAAGTTGCTTCGCCGGCCTATCTTTGCGTGACCGCCCAGTAGCGGCGAGCGGCGCCGTGCGCGCCTTCACAGCAACCGCTTCTCTTACTCCAGCCACGCCCGGCTCAGACTTCGACCATCTCCACATAACGGTGGATATTGCCCTCCACCGGGCTTGCCTTCAGCGGCGCGTCGAGCGGGTGCAACTGCACGCGCACCGGCGTCAGCGGCGCCAGCATCGTGGAAATCGCGTTCGCGTCGATCGTGGAGCCGGGGACGACGCGGAGGCGGAATCGGCGCCAGATGGCGGGCGCCACCAGCTTCATGATCATCTCGGCCAGCGGGCCTCCCATGCAGCGGCGGGCGCCGGCGCCGAAGGGGAGATAGGCATACGGCGATGGCCGCAGCGAAAGCCAGCGATCCGGATGAAATCGCTCCGGCTGCTCGTAGAGCGTCGGCATGTGGTGCGTCATGAATTGGCTGAACACGACCACCGTTCCCCGGCTCAGCCGGAAAGGCCCCAGGGAAACCGGCTTCATCGCCACGCGCTGCACATAGGCCGATCCGGGCAGGATCCGCAGGCTTTCTTTGATCACGCGATCGAGAAAGGAGTCGCTCTCCACCGGATGAAGCGCGGGACGAGCGCAATCGCTCGTCAGCTCCTCCGACAACCTTCTTCCCTGCGAGGGATGTTGCGCCAAGAGAAAGAGCGTCCACGTCAGGCTGTGCGCGGTGGTCAGGTGCGCGGCGCTGAACAGCAGGGCGGCCTGACCGATCAGCTCTTCGTCGGTCAGCCCATCTCCGGCGGCCTGGCTGCGGAGCAGGATGGAGAGCACGTCATCGCCGCTGGGGTCGCAGCGGCGAAGCCCGATCATCCGCCGGATTCCCGTTTCGAGCTGCTCCGCGTACGCCAGCAGCCCTTGGTAGCGGCCATGGCTTTGCGGCTGCGGGATGATCGCCGCCAGGCCGATGCGTTGGCTCATGGCACCCCAGCGATCGATCATCTCGCCCAACTCCAGCGCCAGGCCGCTGTCGTTGAGGCCGAATAAGAGCGAGCTGGTGATCCGCAACAACAGCGAGTTCATCTCGACGTGCAGATCGCGTGTCTGGCCGACCCGCCAGTCACGGAGCATGGCGTGCGTCAGTTCCGCGATCCGCTGGACGTAGGCGGGGAAGACGCGCTTCTGAAACGGCGCCAGCAGCAGACGTCGTTGCTCGCGATGACGGGCGCCGTTCTGGCTCAAAAGGCCGCTCGTCAGCCGCCGCTGCGCCGAGTCGCGGGGACCGCGGATCGGGAAGAAGTACGAGTGAAACGTCTCGGCGTCGCTGAGCACGCGCTGGTTGAACTCGGGACCGAAGACGAAGATCACCCGTTGCCCGTCCTCCAAAGCTGAGATTTCGCCATGCTCCTCATACAGGCGCCGCATCGTCCCCAGCGGATCCTCGGCCGCCGCGCTGAACGAGCCGCGGGTAATCGGAAGCGCACTCTTTTTGGTGATACGCGCAGTTGCCGTACGAAGCATCAAGCGTCAAGGCGCGGAAGAAAACGCGGCCCGTCCCTGCGTTCAGCGGTCGGCCTTGACCAGAGAAGCAATGTCGAACCAGCGAAGTGGGGCAAAAACCGTTCCGTGACGATAGCGATTCTGGAGCAGACAGAGAAATCGGGAAAAACGTGTCGATTGCAGAGAGTGCGGTGCATCGCGGCGGCCGGGGTGGAGCCGCGGCGGCCATCCCCGAGCGACGATGGCGAAACTTGGCGCCCGTCCGAATAGGGGGTTTTCAGTGGGGATTAAACTTGCGACAATCGGCTTGTTCACACGACTCATCTTGGCGATTTCCCCGCCTTAAGCAGAGAGAGAAGAGAGGAGGTTCGGCCTACCGATGCGTACCCGAAGAACCGGCTTCACCCTGGTCGAGATGCTGGTGGTGATCACGATCATCGGCATGTTAATGGCGCTCTTGCTCCCGGCCATCAACTCCGCCCGGGAAGCAGCAAGGCAGGCGGTCTGCACCACAAACCAACAAAACCTCGCCAAGGCGATCCAGTCTTTCGCAACGAGCAAGATGCGATTACCGCCTTCCATGTCGCTGGCGCATCAAGTGGCGGCGGTCGGCGACCCAGACTTTTCACGTAATCGGGTGTGGGGTTGGGTACCGCCGCTGTTGCCTGAGCTCAATCATACCGACACGTACGATGCGATGCTCGATACCATCGGACAGAACACGGCTGCATACGAATCGATTTTTACTACGCTTTACTATTCCGAATACAACTGTCCTTCGACGACGCGGGAGAACCTTGATCAGCCGTGGCTAAGCTACTACGTCAATGGCGGGCGGGCGAATGCGGCGATTGCGGGTCTGGACGATTCCGGAGCTTACTCCCCTGAGTTGTTCGGCTACTCCACCGAGATGGGCACCGTTGCAATCACTCGGCCGCCGGATTGGCGAGAGAACGGCGCCGTGATGATGCGTTTGCGCGTCATCCATCCCTCCACCGGAAATGTGGTCACCATCAACAACCAAACAAATACGTTGGATGATATCCATGACGGCCAATCGATGACGGTGTTGATCGCCGAAAATTGTAATCCTCGCGGCGGCGATCTGGGAAATACCTGGAGCAATACCTACATAGACCCAACTGGCAACGTGGCGATTGATCCACCCCAGGAGCACCACAATGTGATCATGTGGCACATGCCTGGCGAGTCGTTGGAGAACGGCGCACGCGTTGGTATCAACCAACACAAGGACGACGTGCTGGACACCGCCCACGCTCGACCAGCGAGTTTTCATCCGGGACTTGTGATCGTCACCTTCGTCGATGGCCACACGCAAAAGATTAGTGAAACCATCGATTATCGCGTTTATTCCTTGATCATGACGTCGCACGGGCGCGGCGTTCGCAATCCTGCCACCGGCGCGTCTGAACCACAGATCGGTCCATCCTGGCCAAACGGCGGTATGGTCAGCGAAGCTGATCTGGCGCTGTAGAAGGCGCCGACCGATTCGTACTCGGCTGTGTTCCCCGCTGACCCACTCGTTTCGTTCGTCGGCACGGGCGGAATTCCAGGGAACTTTCTGCGCGTGCCGGCGTCTAACTCCGCCCGGGACGACTGCGCTCTGCGCAACGACGCGCCGGCCGCGTCGTGGAGGTATCGCCGAATGTTCCCCTTCTCCCGCCCGCCGCGCAAGGCGACAGCTCGGTTCCGTCGTCGCCTGGGACCCCTTCGACTCGCTGCTGTTCATCTTCGACGATGAGGACCCCGATCCCTCGCCGACGACATCGCCCGCGCCCGCCCATAACCCAGGCGGCCGCCTGTTTTCTCTGCCGAGAGGCAATCCATCTCAACGAGCAGGTGCCACGATCAATCTTCTACGGATCACAACATTCTCGGCGATCGAAAAAGAAAATTTGAGCAGAAGGCGACAAAGGAAACGGAGGAAAGCCGACACTCGGCTCCTGCCGCCTCCGGCGACGTCGTAAAAGACTCGTAAAAGCATGCTTGTTGCCGGGGGCGCGCGGAGAGGCTACGATTGTTGCCGTCCCGTACGACCCGCCTTTTTGGAGATCGTGACATGCATCGCATTGGATTAGTCGCATGGGCGGCGCTGACCCTCCTTCCCTTCGCGTCCGGCGCGGCGGCGGAAGATGCCGTCGAGCTGGGATCGCGGAGGGAGTTGTTCGTCGATCGCTTTCTGCTGGAGACCGTGAAGGACGGCGCCGCGCTGCGGCTGCAAAAGCCCGAGCCGCAGGAGTTGGTGCTCACCGCCGACGAGCCGTGGGAAGGGAACACCAGCGCGTACTTCACGATCTTCCAGGACGGCGACCTGTACCGCATGTACTATCGCGGATCGCACTTTGATGAAGCGACGAAGCAGGCCGCGCATCGCGAGCTGACGTGCTACGCCGAGAGCAAGGACGGCGTCCATTGGGAGAAGCCGAAGCTGGGGCTGTTCGAGTTCAAGGGGTCTAAGCAGAACAACATCGTGTGGGACGGCCTGGGAGCGCACTGCTTCACGCCGTTCAAGGATGAAAACCCCGCCTGCCCGCCGGAAACAAGGTACAAGGCGATCAGCCGCGGCTCGCCGAAGGGGTTGTACGCCTTCCAGTCGCCCGACGGCATCCATTGGAAGCTGATGCAGGAGGCGCCGATCATCACCAAGGGCGCCTTCGACTCGCAGAACCTCGCGTTCTGGGACCCGCACATCCAGAAGTATCGCGAGTTCCACCGCGGCTTCCGCGACGGCGTGCGAGACATTCTGACGGCGGTCTCGGATGACTATCTGTCCTGGCCCGAGCCGCAGTACCTGAGCTATCCCGATGCGCCGAAGGAGCATCTTTACACGAACGCTATCCGGCCGTACTTCCGCGCGCCGCACTTGCTGATCGGCTTCCCCACCCGCTTTCAACCGAAG
>JAHWKS010000289.1 GCA_019347795.1 Planctomycetota bacterium
TGGCCCTGCGCTGGCTGCTCACCATAATGGCCGCGGGCGTATTCATGTCGGGAATGCGCGACCTGTATGCGGCATATGAGCTGCCCAACGGTGGGTGGCCCTGGACTCGCCGTCTCCGTTCGGTTGACGGGTAAATGGCTATGTGGGAACCGCGCGATCTGCGTCGGCGATTGGAAGCTGGTGGCGGCCAAGGGCGGCCCATGGGAGCTGTACGGCTTGCGCAACGATCGGGCGGAGTCCAACGACTTGGCGAAAGTACATCCCGAGAAGATGAAGGAGTTGGAGTCGCTGTGGAACCGGCAGCTTGAGGAATTCAGCGGCCTCGCCGCGAAGACTGCGCCGGGGCAGAGTCCGAAAAGTCCGGCGGACTGCGAAGCGCCCCTGACCGTTGAGTTGCAAAACAAAACCTTCGCTCTCGTATCTTTGGCGGTGGAGATGGAAGTTTATGGGTTCGACGGAGCCGTCGCCTCCGATGAGACCGAGCGCACCGGGCAGTGGTGGAACCGCCCACCGCCGTAAAGTAACCTGACCGAGTGGATACGCTGCCCTGCCTGTTCGGCTAAGCCGCCATCTTCTCCCCGACAGACGAAGGTCTCGCCGTGTCGTCGCTCCGCCGCTTCCTGCTCGCTGCATCGCTTCTTGTCTCACTGGTCGGCGTTTTGGGACCAGCGGTTGTTCTTGCTCCCGCAGGCGAGCTCTACGTCGCCCCAAACGGCCAGCCGGACGCTTCCGGCACGAAAGACGAGCCCACGACGTTGCTGGCCGCCACGCAGCGCCCGCTGGAGCCTGGCAGCACGGTCCTTCTGCTCGACGGGAACTACATCATCAAGCGGGAGGCGATTCCCACAATTGCCTGGCAGGGCCGGTCTGATGCCCGCATCACCCTGCGCTCCGCCCCCGGACAGTGGGCGCGCATCGACGGCGGGCTGATCGTCCAAGGAGCGCAATACGTCACGCTTCGCGATTTCGAGGTGTACCGCACTCGTGGCGGAGCCCATGTCTACGAACACCAGTGGGGTCGGCCCGTCCCCAAGGTTACCTGCGGCGTCGGCGCAGAGAACCACGAATACAAGCTCAACGGGCAGCTCATCATCGCCCACAAGTCCCGCGGTCTGGAGCTGATCAACCTCTACCTGCACGACAATCCCGCTGGCGGCGGCATCGGCGCGTGGAATCCCGCCGAGGACATGCTGACCTACGGTTGTCTCCTGATCCGCAACGGCTGCGACGACCGCCGCCGCGGCCACGGACATGGAGCCTACATCCAGAACGGCTGGCCGAAGGACCGCCATGGCGAATCCACCAAGATCTTCCGGCACAACATCTCAGCCTATAACCACTCCACCGGTATGAAGTCCTACGGCGAAACCCCCGGCGTGCGGAGCACGCACTTTCTGGGCAACATCTTCTTTGGCAATGGGATGACCGCCTGGACGAATGGGGCGGCCAACTACCTGGCCGGCTCGATCCAGGGGCCGATGGAGGACATCGTCCTCAGGGATAATCATTTCTATCAGCCGGACTCCACCACCGGCCACCTGGGCGGCTCCGTGTTTCTGGGCTTCGGCAGCGACAAGAAGATCGACTGCACGTTTACAGGGAACTACGTCTTCGGCGGCGGTGAGATGGCGCTGGACGTGCGGCATTGGCGGCGATTCATTTTCCAAGGCAACACGGTTTACGACGACAAGCGGCTGTTCAAGGTCCAGGTCGAGCCCGCACATCTTGCGGATTGGGAGTGGCGGGAGAACACCTGTTACCTCGGCCAGGACGGCGAGCCGGTCGTGTTCAATGGCCAAGCGATGGACCTTGACGAGCTCCGGGAGACGACGGGCCTGGCGGACTCGCCGCGGATCATCAAGCACAAACCGGCGGGTGTGCAGAATTACGTCATTCCCAACGAGCATGACCCGGACCGCGTCCACATCGCCCTCTATAACTGGGACGGCAAAGAGCAATTATCGCTCGACCTCGGCGGGTTCCTCCGGCCGGGCGAGTCGTACGTGGTTTATTCGGCGTTGGATTATCGCGGCGAGCCGCTGGCCCAAGGGACGCACCAAAGCGGGCCGGTGAATCTCGCGCTTCCCGAGGACGCGATTGTCGGTCGGCAATTCCATGCCCTGGTCGTGCACCGCGTGTCGCCCAAATAGCCGAAAGGAGAGGGCCGGATGAACAGCACGCACTACGAATGTAAGGCCGTTCCCGAGCCGGCCGAGTCGCCCCAGCTGGCTCCTGCCGCGGTCCGAAGTCTCCGCGTACGGCCGATTGCATGGCTCCTGGCTGCGACTGCCTTGCTCTCCTTCACGGGTTCCGGGACCGTCAGCGTCCGTGCCGAGGAAGCCCCGCAGCCGCTGGGCGTCGCGATGGAGACATGGGACTACCCGCACGAGGTCCGCCACCTGCCGTTAACGATTCAGGGACACGATGCGCGGATGGCCTACATGGACGTCTCACCGGAAGACTTCGATGCGGAACCGAACCGCCGCACGGTCGTGCTGATGCACGGAAAGAACTTCTTCGGGGCTTATGGGAGGACACGATCGAGGCGCTGGCCCAGGCCGGCTTCCGAGTCGTCGTCCCGGACCAGGTCGGCTTCGGCAAGTCCTCCAGGCCGGACCTGCACTACAGCTTCCACTTGCTGGCGAACAATACGAAGAGGCTGCTGGACGAATTGGGCGTTGAGAAGGCGGCTGTGGTCGGGCACTCGATGGGCGGGATGCTGGCGACACGATTTGCGCTGATGCACCCGGAAACGACGACGCACCTGATCCTGGAGAACCTTATCGGGCTGGAGGACTATCGCCCACGTGCCGTGGATGCCTACCGAGCAAATCTATCAGAGCATCCTCAAGAAGACCGAAGACGGCATCCGTCGCGATTTACAGAGCTACTTCGTGGATTGGAAGCCGGAGTACGAGCGGCTCGTGGAGGTTCACTATCGCTGGACCCTCGGCGGCGAATATCCGCGACTGGCGTGGGCGTCAGCTCTGACGGCGCAAATGATCTACGAACAGCCGATCGTCCATGAGCTGGAGCGGCTGAAGGCTCCGGCGCTATTGGTCATTGGCCAGGAAGATCGGACGGCCCTGGGCAAGGACCGCGCCAGCAAGAAGGCGGCGGCGACTCTCGGCCAGCACCCGCAGTTGGGCCAGAGGGCGGCGAAAGCGATTCCTCAGGCGAACCTGGTTGAATTGGACGCCGTGGGTCACCTTCCGCACCTGGAGGCGGAGGAGAAGTTCCACCAAGCCCTTTTGGACTTCCTCCGCGAGAAACGACAAACGCAAGTTGAAGAGCCGCTGCGCGGATCACTTCTGCAAATGGAGACGCGAGTGTCCCGCAGCGCGAAGGGGTTGGAGTCCAGGGGTGAGCCGCTTGGCGACGTCCGCTGAGGCTGAGCCAAGCTACAAGAACTCCCCCAAAGGCCCACTGGCACGCGCTCCTTCGGCTGGCCGACGATCAGCTCTTTATCCTCGGTGGCAGAAATTCGCCGCCGCGCGAAATCGCTGTCTACTCCGCTGCCGCCGACGAATTCGCGGCGCGGATTTCTTTCGAGAGCACTTTCAACTCGGATCGCTCCAGCCAACCGTTGTTCTTCCAGAACCGCTCGCCCGGTTCATTGTCGGCATAAAGAAAGATGTTGCACTTCTGAATCCCGAGGTTCCTCAGGTTCGCCAGGCTGCTCGATAAGCTGGGTTCCTATCCCGTGCCGGCGAAACGGCTCGGCGACGGCCAGATGGTGAAGGTAGCCCCGCCGGCCGTCGTGGCCGCAAAGCACTGCTCCCACGATTCGGCCCGCGTGCCGCGCGACGAGGCTCAGCCCCGGATTGCGGACGAGGTAAGCATGCACGCTCTCCGCCGTATCCGCTTCGTTGAGGCCGACGCCCGCGGTGCTTCGCCAGAGAGCGAGCACCTCGGCGTAGTTGGCGCTGGCCATTTCGCAAATCTGAACGTCCACGGCGGCGTCCTTAGGATGGGCTCGTTGCATGGTCGGCCAGACTCCCCCGGAGCGTCGTCACGGCTTGGCCACACAGCACCACCCGGTCGTTAGCCGTTCGTACTCGCACCAAGCCGCCGCGATTGGACGCTTGCCAGCCGACCAGCTCCGATCTCCCGAGCCGGGAGCTCCAAAACGGCCCCAGACAGCAGTGGGCGGATCCGGTGACGGGATCTTCGTCGATGCCCGCTGCGGGGGCGAAGAACCGCGACACGAAATCGAACTCCGGCGCGTCGGATCGGGCGGTGACGATCACGCCCCGGGACGGCACCTGCGCCAGCAGCCGGAAATCGGGCTCCAGCTGGCGCACGGCTTCCTCGGAGGGCAATTCAACGAGGTAGTCGAAACGGCTCTGGCCCAGATAGACGGGTTTGGTCCCGAGCGCCTGGACCAGGCCCGAAGGCGGCTGGGTGGGATGCTCCGCCTCCCGAGGGAAATCCATCTCGATCCACTCGCCCGCCCGAGTACATGTCAAAATGCCGCTCCTGGTCTGGAAACGGATCGGCTGATCTGGTTCGACGCGACGTTCTTCCCAGAGCACGTGGGCGCTGGCGAGCGTAGCGTGGCCGCAAAGGTCGACCTCGACCCTCGGGGTGAACCAGCGGAGGTCAAAGAATTCATCACGCCTGACCACGAACGCCGTTTCGGAGAGATTCATCTCGGCGGCGACCTGCTGCATCCAGTCCTCGTCCGCGGGGCCCTCCAGCAAGCACACGGCAGCCGGATTGCCGGCGAACGGCTTTCCCGTGAACGCATCGACGATAAGTATCGGCAGACTCATGGCATGTTCCTTTCGATCAAGTCTCCCGTCCCGTGGGAACGTCCAGCGTCTTTCGCATCAGCTGGGCCACATCGTGCGCCCCCGGATCCCTAGAACCGAGCAGCCCCCGGATGATTCGCTCCCGGCGGTTCGGCGAATGGTTCTGGCTCAGCTTCCATTTTCCCTCGATCCGGCTGATGTCGATGTAGAATCCGACAATCGTCCCGGCCAGCTGATTGAGGAACTCGGCAGAACCGGTCAGCGTCCACGGCTGGGGCATCGTTTGCTCGTATCGGACCGTCGTGTCCTGCACGATCTGCATCAGTTCGCTCCGATCTTCCACCAAGCGCAAAGCGCCGTAAATGTGGACGGCGACGTAGTTCCATGTCGGCACGACGTTCTCGGCTTCGCACCAACTCGGCGAAACATAGGCGTGCGGGCCAGACGACACGACGAGCACGGTGCTGCCGCTCGCCTGTCGCCACTGCGGGTTCGCTCGCGCCATGTGGCCGATGAGTCGACCGTGGGACCCCCACTGCCGGTCGAGCAGGAACGGGAGATGGCTGGCGCACGGCTCCACTCCTTGGGAAACGAGCACGCCGAAGCTGTGACGCTCGATGAAATCGTGGAGCTTCGGCAAGTCGGCTTCGACAAAAGCAGAAGGGGTGTACATCGGCGGTCGTTCCATTGTATTCCAGTTAACCCCGTTGGAGATCTCGCTGACGACCAGCCCGGAATCGCCATGCTGCCGCCGATCCCGTGCTGCTCTTCCGTCTGAACAATTAGGACCAACCTGCGACTGCGCACGCCACCACGACACGCCCCCGCTGAATCAGGTTCGCAGCCGATCCGCGGAAATCCAGCCCAGGTCCGCGCTTCCTAGCGCCGCTCCGGCTGCCTCAACGCGCCGTGCGGTCCCAAAGCGACGGCGGGCCAGCGTAACCGCGCGGCGGGGATGTCATCAATTTGCTCGGGGGCCATGGCCGATCCTATGCCGCTCGCCGGTCGCCCCGAGAACCTTCCCGCCGCTCTGGCGCGATCCTAAAATCAGCGGGAGCGGACGGCGAGACAAAACAGACTCCAGAACGCATCAGGGTGTATTGGCGTGGAAACTGAATTCTCGCCGTGCAGGTCAGCTCGTGCATTCGGCGAAAGGAAAGCGACGCAGATGAACGTGCCTGGGCTGAAGTACATTGCGGGATTCGTGGCCGAGCCGGACGAGGCCGCTCTGCTCGCCGCCGTGGACGCCGAGCCATGGCTGTCCGATCTCAAACGCCGGGTCCAGCACTACGGCTACCGCTACGACTACAAGGCCCGAAAGGTCGATCCGTCCATGTTCCTGGGGCCGCTTCCGGCGTGGGCTCGGCCGCTGGCCGCCCGGCTGGTGGCGGGCGGGCACATGGCCACCGTCCCGGACCAGTTGATCGTCAACGAGTATGAGCCGGGCCAGGGGATCACCGCCCACGTCGACTGCATCCCGTGCTTCGGCCCAGTTGTCTGCTCCGTAACACTTGGGTCGCAGTGCGTCATGGAACTGTCGGCGGCCAAAGGTGACGAAGCCGAGTCGATCCTGTTGGAGCGGCGCAGCCTGGTAGTGCTGGCCGGGGAGTCGCGGTTCAGGTGGCGGCACGCTATTCCTTCCCGCAAGTCAGATGAGATTGGCGGGCGGGTGCTGCCGCGGAGCCGGCGAGTGTCCCTGACCTTCCGCACGGTAATCGTTCAGGGCCGGTAAGCCGCGCCGAATGAGGCGCTACATCAGATGGGAGAGGGATTGATCGTTTTACATGGTCACAGTTCGCCGCCGCCGCGCCGGGTGCTAAGGTAGCCAGAACATAGGTTGATGACGACCCTGCGCTGATTCCCGACGAGCCGCTCGGTGGACAGATTATGAGCATTCAATACCTGAAGGGAGACGCGACCGCACCTGCGGGCAGCGGTCCCACGATCATCGCGCATATCTGCAACGACAGTGGCGGTCGGGGGCGTGGGTTCGTATTGGCCATTTCTGCGCGCTGGCCCCAACCGGAGGCGCGTTACCGGGAGTGGCACAAGGCCGGAGCCGATGCCGGATTTCGACTGGGCGCGGTGCAACTGGTGCAGGTCGGGGAGTCGGCGTGGGTGGCCAACATGGTTGCGCAGGCGGGCACTCGCCCCACAAAACAGG
>JAHWKS010000290.1 GCA_019347795.1 Planctomycetota bacterium
GGGTGGCTGAATTTGCCGTACGGCACGTCCCTACCGTCGCTGCGTGGCGTCTTTATCTTACAACTCTCGATGCAGAAACGACTGAGACTCGCACGGCAAATGCTTGTTTTCACGATGAGCGAGCGCGCCGAAGAATGGCGAAGGAACTTCGCAAAGGAATTAAGGCGTACCGCGAATGGCAGAAGGAGGCACAATCTACAGATGGGAGCTTGGCTCTTTGGTGCTGGGATCGCAAGTGGCAGGAAGAGGGACACCTTGAAGACGTTGTCCGGCAGAAGTATGGCGAGGATTGGAAGTTCCTTGGCCCGGCTAAACGGGAACGCGAGATTCGGCGACGATATTTTGAACGGAAGAATGTTCTTGAAGGGCTGAAAGGCGCCTTTGAACCACATCCCGACCTTTTCATCGCGCTGGCTTGGCACGAGACGCAGCACCAAAGATTACTCGCCTTACCTGAAAACCTCCCGCGAGGTGCCAAGGACAGGGGCGTCTTTAACACCACGCCCGTAATCGACATCTTTCGAGAAGCACGGCGACAGTTGCCGGACGATTGGCGGTGGACAGCGTTTGAAGCCCAATTTTTTCGTTACATATGGGAACATCGACAGTCGGTGGAGAGTTATCGGGACGCCATTCGAATGGCCCCGCGAGTCGAGGAACGAAATCGGCTTAAAGCGGAACTGGCTGAAGTTTTGCTGACGGCTGCGATTTTCACGGAGGCCGAAGAGGAGGGTAACCAGTTGAGTGAGCGCGTTCAATGGCTCGAAGAGGCGTTTGACTGTGTTTCCGATCTACAACAGTTTGAGCGCACTTGCCGGGCCGCCGCTCTGCTTAAGGATCGCATCGCATTTGAACTGGGCAAGCCCGTCGACTGGAACCGTCTTGATCAAACCTACAACTTGGTCTTCAAAGACGATGATTATATCAACTCGATTATCACGCATCTTCCGGTCCTACGACAGGACTGTGCCGATGTTTCAGTGGAGCTTGCGCAAGCTGTTAAACAGTACTTCACTGACTCCGAGGTTCTGAGAAGTTTCGGAAGCCTATACTTACGGCGATCGGGACGCGAGCCTACGTCCGGTGACGCAGTCATGTACGCGCGACGTGCGTATGCCACTTTTAATGCATGTCGCATCCTTGAAGAGGGAAAATCTCGGACGAGGGACGAACTCGCGACAACGCGTTTTCAACGTGCCCGCGCCATCCTTACCGCCGTTGAGCGATCTGGTGATGCGTCACCATTCGACGTTGGTGCGGGAAAGAAATACGAAAGCAACCTTAGCTACGCTCAAGCCCTCTTTCAAAGCGTTTCGGCGCGCTCAGTAAATGCGTTCCGCAGGGCTGCGAGTAACTTTACGAAACGGTGTCAGCAAATCCGAAACCAAACCCGCTGCCCGTGACGCGCAATGGTCGTACGCGTCGCGGGGCAGTTCAGACGATCTCTTCAATCAGGTAGCCTTGCAAGCGCAGCTCGACCATGCGCCTTGCTGGACTTCGGTCAGGCCGCGGGTCAAGAGCTGCACTTCGTCCAGAACCGCCAGCGTCGCGGAAGGGGAAGGCTCGCGCGCGAGGCCTCGGGATAGATCGGGAAGCCGTCCTCGTTGCGGTCATTCTGCTCCTGATCGATTCCGTAGCCAATTACAGCAGGATGCTGATCACCAAGCGGCGCTCTTTTTCGCGAAAATTCCGGACCCCCGCTAAACAGCTTACAGACGCCACAAGCATTGGACGCTGTAGGACCGGCCGGCGGCTATTGCTCCACCACCGGCCGATGGCGGGGGAGCTTGCTGCGGAAGTCGCCGAGGCTCCGCCAGAGCGTGCGGCGATTGAGGTCGACTTCGGCTACGGCGATCGTGCCCCACTCGGTCGCCTGGGCCAGCGTCTCGCCGGTGTGGTCGAAGACGGCGGAGATCATCCAGTTGCGGGAGACGTCCTCGTAGGTGCTGCTCACCACGTAGACGTGATTCTCGACCGCGCGGGCCCGGGCCAACTGCGGATTGCAGCCCCACACCGGCCAGGCGATCACCTCGGCGCCGCGGTTGGTCAGTTCGCGGGCGACCTCGGGAAAGAACCCGTCGTAACAGACCATCATTCCCAATGTCCCAAACCGCGTTTCGAAGATGGGATAATCCGAACCGGGGGCCACGCCGCGCTCCACCTCGCCCGTGGGAAGCGTCACCTTGCGATACTTGCCGGCGACCTCTCCATCCGGCCCGATCAGCACGGCGACGTTGTACACGATATGATCGGCTCGCTCGTACAGACCGACCACCAGGTACAGGTCGTGCTGCTTGGCCAGTTGTCCGAAGTATTCGGTGGACGGGCCGGGGATCGGCTCGGACACTTCGGCCGGGGTCAGCCCGGTCGCGTAGTAGGTGAGCGTCTCGGGGAGCACCACGAGGTCGGCGTTCTGCCCGGCCGCCTCTTCGATCAGCGGGGCGAATTGGCGCCGCTTCTCTTCGGGCGTGTTGCCCGAGCGAGGCTGGAGATGCACCGCCGCCAATCGCACCACGCGCGGCGGCGGCGGCGACGTCTCGGCGAGCGAGACGCCGCTCCATTCGACGCGGCCGCGCGGCGCCCACATCAGGTGCAACTCGATGCGGGCCTGCGTCGCTTTCTGCGGCGCCTGGTAGATATCGGAGACTTCGGTCCAGCCGTTCTCGGTCCCGCGATCGGCGGGATGCTCCGCTTCGGCCATGGCCGCGAACCCGTTGAGATATCCGGTCGTCACTCCGCGGTCCTCGGGAACCTTGCGATCTTCGTCATCGAGCCAGACGATACGCACCAGCGCGCTGCGGCGCGGCGATGCGACGTTCTCCAATCGCCGAAAACGCCTGGAAGCGGTAGAATCGCTCACCTTCAACCGGCAGCGTTTTGCTCCAATAGCCGTCCAGCCCCTCACGATCGTCAGCCTCGATAATCAAGCTAGGCTGCCCGTCGCGACCGCCATCCGCTTCGAAGCGGAATGCCGGTCGAACCTCCTCCCGCGGCGCGGCGGCCGTCCAGCCGTCGAGCTCCAATCCCCGCTCCGTCGCGTAACCTGAGGGAAGGAGCGACAGTACGAACACCAGCATCCACCCAAGACAACATCTTTTGACCGGAATTCCCATAAGAATCGTCCTTTCCGTTGGAAGTGGGGGATGCGCGCGTATCAAAGATTCCAAGTTACACGGTTGGCCGTTCGATCGCGAGCGGCGAGCCACGCCCACACGCCCACTCGCTCCGGTTGACGGGCGGGGCTTACGGCGACCACAATTCTTGAAGCTACACTTCTCTGCGCGTGCGCCTCCGTTCCCGCCTCCCGCCTCACTCCCCCCGCCTTGAGTCGTTCCCGCCCTCCGTATATCGCGATTGCGTGGATCACGCTGGCGGTCATGGCCGTGCTTGCGCCGCTGGCGCTGTATGGGGCCTGGCAGGGGTTAATCTCCGCGCGGAACGCGCCGGTGCTGTGGCTTCCGCCGGAGTTTCCGGAGCGTCGGGATTACGAGCAGTTCGAGCACGCCTTCAATTCCAACGATGTGATCGTCGTGAGCTGGGATGGCTGCACCGTCGATGATGAGCGGCTTAAGCGATTCGGCGAGCTATTTCGGTCGCCCGCCTGGGACGAGCGGCGAGAGCGCCAGACGCACTTGACCGGCCCGGTGCTCACCGGCTACGAGATCCTGAGGGAGCTGATGGCCGAGCCGCTCGATCTTTCCCGCGAGGAAGCGTCGCGGCGCCTCCGGGGGCAGCTTGTCGGGCGCGACGGCCGGACAAGCTGCGCTCTCTTGGAGACGTACTGGATCGACTCGGCCCACAATCAAGGCTCGATTGAACTGATTCACGATTTGACCGCGGAGCTGGGCATTCCGCGCGAGGATCTGCGTCTGGCCGGTTCTTCGATCGAAGGCGCCGCCGTGGACGCCGCCAGCAATCGCTCGTTCACGCTGTTCCTGCCTCCCGCGGTGCTGACCTGCGTGGTGCTCTGCTGGTGGTTCCTCGGCTCCTGGCGGCTGATGTTCGCCGTGCTGAGCGTGGCCGGGTTTTCGGCGGCGCTGGTGCTGGGGATGATCTTCTACACCGGCGGCACGCTCAACGCCGTGCTCGTGGTGCTGGCGCCGCTGATGCTCGTGCTGGCCACCTCGGCGGGAATCCACCTCGTGAATTACTACATCGAGCAGGTCCGCGACGTGGGCGTGGACGAGGCGCCGCGGGCGATGCTGCAGGTCGGCTGGCGGCCGTGCTCCTTGGCGGCCGGCACTACGGCCATCGGGCTGACGTCGCTGGTGGTCAGCGACATCATCCCCGTGCAGCAGTTCGGCGTGTTCGGCTCGATCGGCCTGGCGGCGGCGCTGGGACTGCTGTTCCTGGTGTTGCCCGGCGCCGTGGCGTTGTATGGACGGAAAGGCGGGGCGGCTCTTGAGGAACAATCCGCCGAGAAGGTGACCGCCGGTCGTTCGTGGCTTTTGCCATATGCGGCGTTCATCCGGCGCCGCTCGCTTGCCGTTGCCGCCGGCTGCATCGGCTTTATGCTCGCGGCCGCGGTGGGACTGGCTTGGGTGGGCACGTCGGTGAATGTTTACGACTTGCTGCCCAGCAGCCATTCGCTGATTCGCGACTACGCCTGGATGGAGCAGCGGCTGGGGCCGCTCGTGCCGATTGAAGTCATCGTTCGCTTTGAGGAGGACAGCCCGCTCGACATCCTCCAGCGGGCGGCGCTGGTCCGCGAGGCGCAGGCGGCGGTGGAGGAGGTGGAATCCGTCGATGGCGCCATGTCGGCCGTCACCTTCGCTCCCACGATTCCCACCGGCCGCGGCATTCGGGAAACCAGGAGGCGCTCTGTCATCCGCACAGGGCTGCGCGAGAACCGCGAGTTGATGATCGCAACGCACTGGCTGGCCGAGACGCCCGAGAGCGAGATGTGGCGAATTACCGCCCGTTCGCCTGCCTTCCGCGACGTCGCTTACGCCCGCGTCCTGGTCGATCTACGGCGGCGCGTGGAGCCGGTGCTCGATACGCCCAACACCGGCGCGACGGTCACGGTCACGGGCGTGGCGCCCGTGGTGCAGGCCGCGCAGCAGCAGTTGCTCGTGGACCTCTTTTCGAGTTTTCTCACGGCCTTCGGATTCATCGCCGTGGTGATGATGCTCCTCCTGCGAAGCGTCACCGCCGGCCTGGCGGCGATGATTCCCAACATCTTTCCCGCGATGGTATTGTTCGGGCTGATGGGCTGGCTGGGGGTGAAAGTCGATATCGGCACGGTGATGACGGCCAGCGTGGCGATGGGCATCGCCGTGGACGACACCATCCATTACCTCTCCTGGTTCCGCCGCGGACTGGATTCCGGGCTGACGCGGCTCTTGGCCCTCGAGTTCTCGCTACGGCATTGCGGGCGGGCCATGATGCAGACCACCACGGTCTGCGGCGTGGGGCTGCTCGTGTTCGGCATGAGCGAGTTCATTCCCACGCGGCGCTTCGCGGGAATGATGTTCGCCCTGCTGATGCTGGGTCTGGTCGCCGATCTGCTGTTGTTGCCGGCGCTCCTGGCGGGTCCGCTCGGCCGCATCTTTGAGCGGAAAGAGAAGAAATCAATGCCTGTCAACGCGCCGCGGGCCTCTTGAGCGGCGGCGCGGAGAGCCTTGCCCAAGGTATTCGGGGGACCGGCCGGGGATCGATTCGGTCGCTTCGGCGGAGTGGAGTCCAGCCGTTCGATTCCCAGATGATTACCGGCTACACCGCCGCGGCTTCGGCTGCGAGCAGCCACTGCAGCGTGCGGCGGAGGCCATCGTGAATTTCGACTTGCGGCGTCCAACCGAGACGCTCGCGGGCCTTATCGCTGTTGAAATGCGCGGGGCGGCTGATGAGCGAGATGCCGCGACGGGTCACCTGCGGCGGCGTTCGGCGCCCCGTCGCTTTGCCCGCCGCCTCGCAGAGATAGGCGAAGGTGAATGCGAGCTTCAAGGGCGCGTGCCGCTTCAGCGGCGGTAATTCAAGCTCTTGGCAAAGGAGATCGAAGAACTCGCGTTGCGTGATCTCGCCGCGGCTGCTGAGGTTGTATGTCTCGCCGGCGGAGGAGGGATCATTCGCCGCCAGGATGACGCCGCGGGCCACGTCTTCCGCGTGCACCAGGTTGAGCAGGTTATCGCCCCGGCCGAGAATCGCCACGCGGCCGTTGCGGAGCGCCTTCGCCATTCGCGGCAGGATCATGCGATCGCCGGGTCCGTAGATCCACGTGGGACGGACGATCGTGGTCTCTCCGCGGAATCGCCGCGCTTCCGCCTCCGCCTCCATCTTCGCCCGGGCGTAGTGATCCCAGATCCGCGGGTTCTGGCCGAGAGGCATGTCTTCGGTCCACTCGCCGCCATCCATGCTCGGATTTCCGTAGGCCGCCACCGAACTGACGTGGAGCAGGCGGCGGACGTTTTGCGCCTCGCACGCCTGCACGACATTCCGCGTGGTCAGCACGTTGCCGGCGTGGAAGTCGGACCAGCGCCCCCAGTCGCCGAGTTTGGCGGCGCAGTGATAGACGATCTCCGCCCCCTCGGCGGCTTTGGCGACGGAGGAAAGGTCGCCGAGATCGCCGTGAACGATCTCCGCGCCTAACTCGCGCAGCCGGGCGACGTCGCTCGTAGGACGCGCCAGCGCCCGCACCTGCTCTCCGCGAGCGATCAACTGCTCGCACAGGTGCGTCCCCAAGAGTCCCGTGGCGCCGGTGACGAGATTCATGGCGATGAGTTCGCTGGCTCGGCGGCGGGTTCTGCGGCCGCCGACGCCCGATGCGGCGAGGCGTGACCATACCACATCCACCCCAGACCGAGCATGCCGCGATAGACGTTGATGGAAACCGCCCACAGCAGGCTGAAAGCGACTAGCATCTCCGGACGGTCGGTGGGAATCAGCGCCACAAGCGCCGCCTCGCGGGTC
>JAHWKS010000291.1 GCA_019347795.1 Planctomycetota bacterium
CTTGTCAATAGCGACATGCATTCATGAACAGGTATTTTGGTGATCGAATCCGCAGAGAGCCTCGCTCCCCCTTCTCGTCGTAAATATGCGCAGAAGGTCCGACGCTGGTCGCCGATCACGCCATCAATATCGAGACCGATAATGCGTGTCCGCAGGTAACTAGTATCATAATACCGCACTAGCCACGCATAAATCCCCCAGTGCACGAGCGCAAATGCAACGCAGGAGCTGATTAAGATTAATGTCCTGGAGCTATACGAGCTGCCCGCCAAATAGGGCACCCATCTTGCGATAACCCAAGACGAAGGCCCATAAACGCTAGCGAGCGGCCAAAGACCAGCGATCAGATACAATTCGTCGAGAACGATAAACGCGCCAATGATCCAGCCAAATCTCCGCGGTTCCCAGTAACGAGGCTGCGAAGTAGTGCGTGGCAGAGCGCGCATCGCAAATTCCTCGCGGACCGGCAAACTAGCGCGCCGGTAGAAATGCTTCCGAATGCCATTGACAGCCCGCGCGTAGTGCAGCGCTTCCAGGCGTAGATTTGTCAGATGGGCCATTAAGCAAACACCTGTCAATGCGATTGCAAACGAAAGCAAAACGGCAAAGGGCGATTCCAGAATCTTCATCACATCGAATGCGCCTCCACTTGCACCAAATCGGGCTAGGACTCCCAATCCCGTGACCGGAATCCCAATGATTAAGAGGTAGAACTGAAAGAATTGATCGTCGCGTTGGTGTTAAAGTGGGCGCTGGCTATGTTCCGGTATTCTTCGCTGAGGAAATCGTCGAACTTCTTTTCCGCATCCGACAAGTCTGCTTCGCCACCGACAGCGCCGTGTCCAATTGCTGGCACATCAGTACCTTCCAAGAGATTTCGCAGGCGACTAGCATTGATTGCTCTAGCAACGGGATCCCCGAAGTCCTCTTTCATTACGCCAGTCCTTGTTCATGTATCATGTAGAAAGCAGCCTTGGCCTCGCGTCCACGTGCTGCACGTAATAAAAAACCCGCGGCACCGTTCCGGTGTCGCGGGCAGATCTTACCTCCCAAACCGCCGGGGCGGCTTGCGGAGGGGCGGCTTCACTTGCGGGACGTATTGTCGTCGCCACTGCATCCGAGGTCGAATCCGGCAGCGACGGCTTCTCCGCTTCTGTGAACGCCGCGAGTGGTAAGGACGTGACACGCAGGCCTCCTTACAAAAAAGGGGCCACGTGAACGCCCATCGATGAACGTTGCTGCTCGACCCGTGAACTTCGACAAACCCTATTCCTCGCTCATCAGCGGGACCTCAGGCAGTTTTGAGACCACGTACCGACCACGGGGCTCCCGCACTGGGCGAGCCGTGGCCGCGTTGGGGTCCAAGCAGCAAACAACGATACTACCACAGAACCGCGGACCGACAAGAAAGTTCGCCAAGAATTTTCGATGGCCGGACTTGCCCTGCCGCGGGCGCTGCGTATTATTCTCGCAAGACCACGAACGGCCACGGCAGGACTCCCGCTCCACCGTGGCCTTTTTTCGTGGAAGAGTTTATGCAATTTACCCAGTCGGAGCGGAACCACACCCTAACCGCCGCGTCCTCGTTGACAACAACGCCGGAGTCGGCTGCGGCCGCACAGCCGCTGCTTATTTCCGCTCCTCAACTCGCGACGCTCCTATCCGTATCAGAGAGGACGGTTTGGCGGTTGCAAGCAGCAGGCAAACTGCCAAGGCCGGTGAAGATCGGCGGCCAAAAGCGCTGGCGCCGTAGCGAGGTCGACCGCTGGATCGCCGCCGGCTGTCCTCCACGGACGGAATGGGAGCAGTTCAATAGACGCAAGCCGGTCGCCCGCGGCCAGGAGTAGGTCGATGCCCTCGCTGTACAAGAAGAAAATCGTCCGCTATGTCGACGCCGCCGGCCGCCGCGTTCGGAAGGGCGCACCGGGCGCCCGCAAGGTGCGCGAGCGTTCTTCGAAATGGTACGGCAAGTTCACGCTTCCCGGCGGTGAGGAGCAGGTGGTTCCCCTCTGCACGGACAAGGCAGCGGCTCGAGCCATGCTCAATGAGCTGGTCCGCCGCGCCGAGCGTCGCCAGGCCGGGCTGGCGGACCCGTTTGACGACCACCGAAAGCGGCCCCTCGACGATCACCTGGACGACTTCCAGAGCTATCTCGTGGGCAAAGGAGACACGGAAACGCACGCTCGCCAAACCACCAAGCGCGTCCGCGCCCTTATTCACGGCTGCGGTTTTGTCCGGCTCGATGATCTTGACGCCGCCTACGTGGTGGACTGGCTTGCCGAGCAACGGCGGACCCGAAGTCGATTTTCGCACCGCACTAGCAACTTTTACCAGGACGCCGCCAAGGCGTTTTGCCGCTGGCTGGAGACGCATGGGCGGATCCCCAAAAGCCCCTTGGCCCACCTGAAGCGGCTCAACGTGGAAACCGATCGCCGTCACGACCGCCGCGCGCTCCGGCCCGAGGAGTTCAAGCGGCTGGTGCAGGCGGCGGCCGCGGGGCCGGTCATCGAAGCGCTGTCGGGCGCCGACCGGGCGATGCTCTACGTCCTCTCCGCATGGACCGGGTATCGCCGCAAAGAGCTGGCGTCGCTCACCCCGCGCTCCTTCAACTTTGCGGCCACGCCGCCTACCGTGCAGGTCGAGGCGGCGTACAGCAAGCGGCGTCGCCGCGACCGAATTCCCTTGCATCCAGTTGTCGTCGAGCGGCTCCAATCGTGGCTGGAAACGAGGAGCTGCGGCCCAGACGAGCCGCTCTTTTCCCTGCGCTCGCGCCGCGGCTGGTTCCGCGACACGGCAAAAATGATGCGGAAGGATCTGGAGCGGGCCCGGGGCAAGTGGATTGAAGAAGCGACGACGCCGAAAGAGCGGGCTCGCCGCGAGTCCTCCGACTTCCTCTCCTATCGCAGCGAAGAAGGCCTCTTCGCCGACTTCCACGCCAACCGCCATACCTTTGTGTCAAACCTCGGCCGCGCGGGCGTCTCGCCCAAGGTCGCTCAGGCGCTGGCGCGGCACAGCGACATCAACCTGACAATGAATGTCTACATGCACCTCGGGCTGGAGGAGCAGACCGCCGCGATCGGCGAACTCCCCGCTCCTCCGCTCTTGGCCGACGATCCCGGGCCAGCTACCGCGACACAACCCGGGGCCTCCGGTACAGAGGACGTGGTTTTGGTTGCACCTATGGTTGCACTAAATGATGCCGTTTGCTGCCTCGGGATGGCGTCGCTTGACGCCGCGCCCTCCCCGGAGGGGCTTGACCAAGAAACGCAAAAACCCTTGCCGGAGCAAGGGTTAGGCGTTGGATGTCCTTGGATGTCGCCGGTTGTCGAAGTACACCCCACAGGATTCGAACCTGTAACCTTCGGTTCCGTAGACCGATGCTCTATCCAATTGAGCTAGGGGTGCAAGGGGCGTTCCACCAAAGGAATTTTCACGGTAGAAATGGAGTCGCCGTCGCGGTCGGCAAATGATTCTGGCAAATTCGAGGGCCATCCAGAACGCAACGCACCCGCGATGGGACGCCGGGCCGCCAAGGCGATGAATCATGCGGCCAATTCTATCAGGTTCAGCTAGGAGGGCAAGCTGTGGTGAAGCGCAAGTTCGGCGACTGAGCCATATGCAGCCACAGGCGTCGAAGCCGGCCGACGTAACGATCCGGACCGTCTGCCGGCCTTCCATGAGCGGATCGCCGCGGCAGACGCAGTGTTCGCCAACTGGGGGATACGCTGTCGCCTCCTAGTCCGCTCGGCCTGTCGCCTTTCGAGTCTTTTCCGACAGGCCGCGAAGAGGATGCGGCCGCGCCGCTCCTCGCCCGCCGCGAAGCTTTGGTAGGCGCGGCGCTGCTCGACCTTGCTAAAGCGCGCCGCCTTGCAAAACGGATCGACAGCGATGTACACGCCGACGATTCGCCATTCGCGGAAGACGGCGACGATCGCCTCGCTACGGAATTTCGAGCCCACCGAATGAGCGGCCTACCTGCGCGGCTCGACTCGCGACACCAATAAGCCCATGATTGGAGGGGCGCTCGGCCTCTACGGCTGCGGGGCGGGAATTGGTTGAAGCGGCGCCTCGAAGTTCATCCAGAGAACTTCGGTGCGTTTCTCTTTGACTGTGCCGCTTCCCGACTTGTTGTCGATCTCCCGCTCGACGATCCGCCAGTCGGAGAGGATCTTGTCGTAGAGGGCGTTGTGGTAGCCGGAGAGCACCACCTTGCCTTCGGCCTCGCGGAGCGCCTTCAGCAAGCGGCGATGCTCCTCCTCGCTCATCTCATGCTCGTAGCATTCGGGCGTTTTGCGCGACTGCTGCACGTAGGGGGGGTCGCAGTAGAAGAGCGTGTACGGCCCATCCTGCGTGCGGATGACGTTGGCCGCATCGTCGCACAAGATCACCACGCCGCGCAGGCGCCGGTGCGCCTCAGGCAGCCCTTCGATCGACGACAGCCACGCCGAGGCCTGCTCGTTCATGTTCCGCCGGGTGCGGGCCCGGGAGAGCGTGGCGAAGTCCTTGCCGATCGCCTGCCGGCTCTGGCGATAGCGAATGAAGAAGCGGGCCGCCCGCTCGACCTCGTCACCGTGCAGCTCGAACGACTCCTCCCATTCGATCTCAGAGAACGGCGTCGCCTCCAGCCGCCGCTGGAGCCGGGCGAAGCGATTCTCGTCCTGCAGCACCTGCCAGAAGTTGGTCAGCTCGCGGTGGACATCGTTGATTACCTCGCTCCCGCCGGTATGGTGCGACTTCGGCACCCCGTTGCCGCCGGTGTGGCAGTTGTCGGCCCCGGCCAGCCAATTGCGGCCCGGGTCCCGCGCGAACAGCACCGCCCCGCCGCCGAAGAACGGCTCCACATAGTGCAGGTGGGGCGGAAAATGAGAGATGATCCAGGGCGCCAGATAGTGCTTGCCGCCGTGCCACTTGATGACGTTGCTCATCCCTAGCCTGGAAAGTTGTTCGTCGCCGGAAATTGATTCCATCGCGTTTGCCCGTCTTCGAGCGGCGACGATGCGGGGAGTCTACAGCACCGGACGCCGTCCTTCAAGCGTCACCGGTTGAGGGGCCGAATCACCCGTTTCTCAAGAATCATGACAGGAAGAATCAGGGCGCCGACGACGGCCGCCTTGAGCCAGGCCTCGAAGTTCAGCGGCGCCGAGCCAAAGAGTGTGTTGAGCGGCGGCACATAGATGAACGCCGCCTGCAGGGCCAGCACGAGCGCCACTCCCACATAGAACATCTTGTTCGTAAACGCCCCGACCGAGAGAAACGAGTATCGCAGCGAACGGCAGTTCGCCAGGTAGAAGCACTGGAAAATGATGATCGTGGTCACGGCGATCGTCTGCGCCTCGGCCAGCGCCAGCGCCGGCGCGATACCCTTCGCCAGCTCGGCGTGGTACTCCCAGAGAAACACGCCCACGGTCGCCGCGGTCATCAGTGCAGCGACCACGGCCGTTCGCTTCAGGACGAAGGGACTCAGCACCGGCGCGCCCGGACGCCGGGGCGGGCGCCGCATCACATCCGGCTCCTGCGCCTCGAAGGCCAACGGCAACGCGAGTGAAACCGTCGCCACCAGGTTGATCCACAACAACTGAATGGGCGACAGTGCTAAGAGCAACTCGCCCGATTCACGGTCGAACGGAAAGAACGCCACCGCACACAGCAGGATCAGCGCTAGGCCGAGGTTCGTGGGGAGCACGAAGGCGAGCGACTTGATCAGATTGTCGTAGACCCGCCGGCCTTCTTCCACGGCCGCCCCGATCGAGGCAAAGTTGTCGTCGGCGAGGACGATATCTGCGCCCTGCTTAGCGGCCGCCGTCCCCGTGATCCCCATCGCCACGCCGATGTTCGCCTGCTTGAGGGCGGGGGCGTCGTTCACGCCGTCCCCCGTCATGGCCGCGACTTCACCGCGATTCTGCAGCGCCCGCACCAGGCGCAGCTTGTGCTCCGGAGCGACCCGGGCGAACACGTTCACCCGGCCGGCCGCCTCGCGCAGCTCCTCGTCGTTCATCCGCGCCAGGTCCGCCCCGGTCAGGGCGCCGCTTTCGGAGAGAATTCCCAGTTGGGCGCCGATCGCGGCGGCCGTGGACCGGTGATCGCCCGTGATCATCTTCACCGCCACGCCGGCTGTGCGGCAGACTTCGATGGCGCGGATCGCCTCCTCGCGCGGCGGATCGATCATGCCTAACAAGCCGATGAACTTCAGATCGGTTTCGATGTCGGGGTGACCGAGCTCCTGTTTCGCCCGCGGGGCGTCTCGAACGGCGACGCCCAGCACGCGCATTCCTTGAGCCGCCAGAAACTCGACTTCTTCATAGATCGCTTCCACTTCGATGCCGCTACAGCGCCGCGCTACCGCTTCGGGCGCGCCTTTGACCACAATCCGCGCCGCGCCGTTCTGGCTGCGATGCAGCGTAGCCATGATCTGGTTCTCCGACTCGAACGGGACCACGTCTATGCGCGGATGCTCGCCGCGAAGGCGCTCCACCGGATCGCTCAGTTTCTCCGCCGCCACAACCAGGGCGCCTTCCGTCGGGTCGCCGGTGATCGTCCAGCGGCCTTCTTCTTCTCGAAGCGACGCGTCGTTGCACAGAGCCGCCGCCTCGACCAACTCTCGCACGTCGTCGGAGACGGCGAGTTCCGCTCCGTCCCGCAAAAGGGCCCCCCGAGGCGCGTAGCCGACGCCGCTCACCTCATAGCGTCCCTGCGGAGTCCACAGCGCCCGGACCGTCATCTCGTTGCGAGTGAGAGTGCCGGTCTTGTCGGAGCAGATGACGGTCGTGCTGCCGAGCGTTTCCACCGCCGGCAGCTTGCGAACGATCGCCTTGCGGCGGGCCATCCGCTGCACCCCGATGGCCAACGCGATGGTGACAATCGCCGGCAACCCCTCGGGAATGGCGCCGACCGCCA
>JAHWKS010000292.1 GCA_019347795.1 Planctomycetota bacterium
TCGGCGGATCGGTAAACCACGACGTCGAACTGAGGAGGCGAGCCCACCGTTTGATATGAAAGCTGGACGGTGGCTTCGTCGGTGAGCTGCGCCGAGGCAATGGCGATATCAGGGCTTGTCGCAATGATGCTCGGAATAAAGTACACGTTGGCCGATCGTATTCCGGTGTTGTCTCCGAAGAGATCGTCTTCGTGGGCGAGCTGAAGCGTGTGAGGACCAGGCGGCACATCGAGCAGGAAAAAGTCGGGAGTGCTCGGGCCAAAATGAGTGGTGTAGCCTGTACCCGCGCCGTCCAGGCGAACACCGTGGCCACCGCCGCGAGCGCCTTTGCTGGTGTTATGCACGACCAGGAAACCATCCGCCGGCGCGGTAAAAACAGCCGAAGCGAAATTTGCATCGAACGGTCCCGAGGAGATCCTCAGGATGGAGGGCAAACCTGCGAAGGAAATGGGGTCAGGCGAATACTCGATCACCAGACGGTCCTGCCCGGTAGGTCCGGCGCTGCTCGGAGCATACTCCACCAGGGAAAGCAAACCGTTCGTACTTCCTCGCGGAAGCGGGATCATGAAAACGCGTTCCCGGACGCCGGTAGAATAGTTCCCGTGGTAGGTCGGTGCGGAAGGGGCAAAACCGTTGACGACGTCGAGCCCCGCGATGTCATTCGTGCCGTTGCGGGGGCCATCAGAAATGAGAAACGCCATGCGTCCGCCGGGACTCGCGTCTGGATTCAAATAGCGGAACGTCAGCGTGCCGGGTCCGGGAATCGCAATCGGCGAATTGGGGGGCCGGCCGAAGCGGGCGTCAAACGCCTGATCGTAGATAACGGTGCTACCGCTGAGAGGCGCAACGTAAATCACGCTGTTGTCGCTACTGCTCGATGCGAGACTTGCATTGCCGTCCGCGTTTACCGCTGCGCCCGCGGCAACGGTCGCCGTGACCGTGCCGCCGCCGGTCATCCCGCTCACCGCCACGTTGTACGTCGTCCCGCTGCCGCTGACGACTGCCGTCAGGCTCCCGGGTGCGGTGCCGCCGAATTGCACATCGCTGCCGGTGAATCCCGTAACAGCCTCGCTGAAGGCAACTGTGAAACTGATCGGCGAGGCGCTCGTGGGATCCACCTGACCAGCAGCCTGATTGATGGATACGGTCGGCCGCGCTGCGCCCGCGAAGACATCGACCGTGAACGCGCCGGCATTATTGCCCCATTCGTGGCCGTCGAGCGACGCGAGGTAAAGGCGGGTTGCGCCGTCAGGAGCGAGGAACGTCTGACGGTCACCCGAGCCTGTGCCGGTAAGGCCATCGCCGATGAAGAAGACTTGGCCCAGTTGCGGAGACAGCGTGACGAAACGGATTTCGCTATCCAGTGCCGGGGGACGAGCCCCGACGGTGTCGCCGAGAAACACTCCCACCAGGGAGTTCAGCGGAAGCCGATAGTCGCTAATGCCGCCTCGCGGACCAAACGTGGCGCGTTCGTAGATCGTCTGGATGCCATCGGCGTCGGGACCAAAGCTGCCGGAGGGGAAATTGCCGGTCACTCCATCGACAGAAAATGAAAGCAGAGCGTCGGGCGCAACAGCGACGCTCGGGGGAACGGTACCGTCGAAAGGATCATTGCCGGGCACATTGGCGGGATCCGCGAGAAACGGATTGGCCGTGCCGGGGACCGTGATGGCAAGTAAGCAGCGATGCTCCAATTGCTCAAGACGTAGTCGGCGGGGCGTGGACTTTGGTGTTTGCCGACGCGCGCGTCTCGACGGGCGGTAAGGTGATCGCGCGTGCTTCTTGAACATTAACTTGCTCCTGCCCTAAATGAGGATAGCGGAACGGAGTCCAGGGACCGGGACAGCTGCAGTCGCGAGACCAGGGCCAACCCGCCAATTTGATGCATTTGGTTGCCCCTCATTTGTCGGAGTATAGGCGGCAGGAGGTTTGGCAGTCAATTAGAGCGGCGGGTATTTACCCGCCATAGGTGAACCATACAGTGGCGACCGCAACGGCGGCGGGAACCAGCGGCCGAGGATCCACTCGACCGCCGCGAACACCACGATTTGAGCGACAAAGAGCGGATGCTCGTGCCCTTCACGAACGGGCGAAAATCAGCAGCAGGATGCCAGACGGAAGCAGCGGCGCGCAAGGGCCAACCCGGCGAGAGCCGATCGGCATCAGATGCGAGAGAATTCGCGCTTCCACTGCCGCTGAATGGTCGCCATCGGTTGTGCGTAGCGGCGACGGGAGGCTTCGCGCACGATCTCGCGCCGGTCCAAGGGGATCTGCTGCGGCGTCATCGTGCGCATCGAGAACGGGAGACTGGGGGCGCCGTCGAGCAGTACGCGCGCGTAGGCGGCATACCTCGGCAGGTTGGCCAGATGCTGCGGCTGAATCTGCCCGGCGTGCTTTGCGAGTTGCTCAGCAAGGATTGCGGCGTCGGCCGGTCCGACCTGGAACGCGATCATGGATCCGACGTTGCCGAAAACGGCGCTTTGGATGGCAGGATTGAGCTGGTCGAGGAATTGATGAGCGCAGGTGAGGTTCAGGCGGAACTTCCGGCCCTCGCTGAGCACTGTGGCAATCGAGGGCGTCGTGACGTTCTGGAACTCGTCGATGTAGACGTGAAAGTCGGTTCGCTCCTCCTCGGACACGTCAGCGCGGCTGAGCGCCGCCTGCTGGATCCCTGTCACGAGGAGCGTGCCGAGCAGGTTCGCGTTCCCCTCGCCGAGCCGGCCCTTGCTCAGGTTCACGAGCAAAACCTTCCGTTCGTCGAGGACGCTACGGAGGTGGAGCGACCCGTTTGCTTGGCCGACGATGGCCCGCATGCGCGGGCTGAGCAGGAACGGCCTAATTTTATTGAGGATCGCTGCCATCGTAAGGCCGCGGGCGCTTTTGTCGAGACCGGGGAACTCCCGCTCCCAATACAGACGCACCACCTCGTCTTCGACGTTCTGCAGCAAGCGACGCCGTGTGTCCTCGTCGGCCAGGAACCGTAGGAGCTCCAAAAGCGTTTGATCGTGCTCAATAAGCACGAAGAGGGCGTTGCGGAGCATGTCCGCGGCGCGGGGCATACTGGAGAAGTCGTAGATCTTGTCGAGCGCCGAGACCACGTCGTCGGCGACGAGGTCGCGGCGCAGCGGATCGTGGCAGGCGAGCGGGTTATATGCGACGGCGTGGGTAGGATCGCCGGGATCAAGGAGGATCACGTCATTCGTCCGATTCGGCGGAACGGATTCGAGCACGGCTTCAGTAAGGTCGCCGTGCGGGTCCAAGACCGCCACGCCACGTCCCGCGGCGATGTCCTGATTGATCATCTGAAGGAGGAGCGATGTTTTCCCCATGCCGGTTTTCCCGACGACGTAGAGGTGTCGTCGGCGGGTATCCGCGTCGAGACCGAACGTGCGCCACCCGCCTGCGGCCTTCGCGAGGCCCAGCACCAGCGGCTGTTCAGCGGCAAATGCTTCCCGCGGCGCCTCAAGCTCCAGATTGGGAGCGGTCTGGAATCGCGGTCCCTGTACGGTAGCCGTCGGCGGATGAAAGAGCGTCGCCAGCTCTTCGTGCGACAGCAATCCGCGCAGCCGGGCCGGCGGCGGCGTGCCTCTGCGAATCCGACTTATGCGAAAGACCGCGAGGCGGGAGCGGGTGAATGACCCGAGCGCGCCTGCCATCACCCGCAGGCGCGTTCGTGCCGAATGTTCGTTTGTCCTTTCGGCGTAGGCGATGAGCCGGATACGCGCCTCGAACAGGTGGCCGCCGAGCTTGTCGAACGCCGCCTGCAGGTCGCTCTCACGGTCGTGCTGCCGGCTGGAAGAGACTTCCGTCTGGGACCGCAGTGATGCTCCGTCGCGCACTGATAGGCTAAAGGGCCAGGCAAGCCACCAACTCCACGGCTGCGTGATATGTGCGGCATAGAACTCCGCGATCCGGGGATGGTCGTGAAAGAAGGGCCGGTCAAGGATGCGCACGGCTCGCTTGGCGGCGCGACAGCGTCTGGGCGTCGCCGGCGCAACATGGATCTCGATGCGGGCAGCGGATTGCGAATCGCTCTGGACGGACTGCAGGAGCGAGTCGATCGGATCCTCGTACTGCCGTGTGAGCGCATCTTCAAACTGGCTGTGACGGAGGATCGGGAAGAGTTCGGGCGTGAGAGTCGCCTCGATCCACCATGATTCCTCGAACGTCGCGGACGGCCTAGCTGCTTCGTCGTCGATTCTCTCCACCATCGCCTCGGGATACTTGCCCGCGATATAATCGCGGATTAGAACCCCCGGGCCGTTAGCGGCGCGGATGAACAGCCCTGCGCGCCCGTCGCGCTCCGCAAAGATCAGGGTCATTGACTGGCGATCAGGAGTCGCCTGATGGATCGCGGCGAAGGCCTTTTCCATGAACCGTGGTCCGCGGTCATTGCCCGGCGGAGCGGCAAACGAGAGGAGCATGCACTGGGATTGTATCAGCGATTGACTGAAGAACCTCGGGCCTGCGTCGGCGTGTCGCCACCGACGCGGAGCGGGACATCCCGCGAGTGCCGACGTCAGTCGGTGCCGGTTGGAGCAGGTCGCCAGCGCGCTCAGGACACGCCCTCATTTGCAGTCTCTGCCCGAGACGTTTTGTCCCTTGCAGTAAGGTGACGGAAAAGAGTCGTTTTCACTCGCTGAGCAAGACGCAGCGCTCGTTGTCCCGGCCGGCCATTGCGAAAAAGCACCCCAGCGGGCTAGTCTTATAGCACTCTAAGGTTGGGTATGCATTGTGGGTGACGGGACCTGTCCCGGCGAACTATTCGAGCGCTGGCTACTATGCAGCGCGGCTGGGTATAGGGGACACGATGAGCGACGCTTCCGCTTCAAATATCTCGATGGAAGACCCCGCGGATGCTGTCGAAGCATTGTGGGCCAGGCCTGGTGACGCGCCGGATCTCGGAGCCTTCCTGGCGGACCATCCGAATTGGTCGCCCAGCGAGCTGCGGGCGGCGTTGTTGATCGACCAGCACTTCCGCAGCCGCACGTCCCTGCCGTGGAGTACGGAAGAATACTTGGCGCTGGTTCCGACGCTGGAGGCGGACGACGATTTGACGCTTGATCTGATCTTCAGCGAAGTCCGCGGGCGAAGCCGCGAAGGCAACGCGCCGAACCTGGAGGAACTAGCCGGCCGCTTTCCACATTTGCAAGAGCGGATGGGCCGTCAGTTGGAAATCGCCTCCTGGTTTGAAGATGCGAGTGGCAGCGATCTCCAGCCGGTTGACGAGGATAGCGGGCGCGAAAGCGATGCCGCAGCGACCCGCTTTGGCGATTATGAACTGCACGAAGAGATCGCGCGGGGCGGGATGTGCGTGATCTACCGGGCTCGGCACCGGAACCTGAAACGAATCGTGGCCCTGAAAATGATCCGGCCCGAGCGGCTGACGCGGGCCGCCGATCTGCAGCGATTCAAGAACGAGACGCGGATTATTGCGCAACTGAACCACCCGAACATCATCAGCATCCTGCACGTGGACCAAGTCGACGGCATCCACTTCTTCACCATGCACATGGTCGAAGGCCGCGACTTGGAATCGCTCCGCACCGCGTATCTGGACGACGTCCGCCTCGCCGCGCGGCTGGTCTCGTCCGTGGCCGCCGCCATCCATTACGCGCACCAGCACGGCGTGTTGCACCGTGATCTGAAGCCGTCCAACGTGCTAATCAGCGATTCCGGCGTCCCCTTCGTTGTCGACTTTGGATTGGCCAGCCGCCTTTCGGAGCCGCGAGGACTCAAACCATCGGATGAGTTTTGCGGCACGCCCGCCTACGCGGCCCCCGAGTTGTTGCAGGAACACTCGCATCCGGCCAGCGTCGCCGCGGACGTTTACGGACTGGGAGCGATCCTGTACGTGCTGATCACCGGCCAGCCTCCGTTCGCCGGAAGCAATGCATTTGAAGTCTGGAACAAGATCCGCGAGAGCCAGCCGCAACTGCCTCGGTCGCTCAATACTCGCGTCGATTCAGATCTGGAGGCGATCTGCATGAAAGCTCTGGAAAAGAATCCAGCGTCCCGCTACGCCAGCGCTGCGGTGTTCGCGAAAGACCTCGATCGCTATCTGGCTGGCAACCCCGTCGCCGCTCGGCCCATCGGCTGGTGGCAGCGCGGCGCCCGCTGGCTCCGCAATCACCCCGTCGGTCCCGCGCTGGCCCTTACTGCCGTCATTCTGTTGGCGGTGATTGCGGTTCAGTCCGTCTCGCTGCATGAACAGGTGAAACACACCGACGCTGCTCGCCAGGAAGCAGAATCGTACCGCCGGGCGCTGGAGACTGCCAAGGAAAACGTCGAGCATTTTCAACCCGACGCGGCAGCGAATCAATCGCCTTCCGAAAAACCATCTGAACAACGCTAGCGGCCGGTTTCGAGAACGTTGCCTGTCTCACGCCGAGCAATTCACCGCCTGCCGTTCGACGCGGAAAGCCAAACTGCTCCCCTCAAACAGACAAATTTTGGAAATCTCTTCTTCGCCGCTGTCCGACTTCCACTCATTTCGCAATAAGGCTCGTGAGGCGATTTGGCGAGATGACGGTTGGAAGGTAGAAACGTTCGCGAAAGCAAACCGCGTCTGGCGTTTCCTTCGTTTACAATTCTCGGTGTGCGAACGTCAACTGTGTTGTCCCGCCAACCCGGTTACCTCAAACGTTAGGCGACGAACAGTTTGTCGCCCGAAATTTCACCTACTCACGAGGGACGAAGAAAATGTGCCGATTCAATTGTGGATTCTTGGTCGTCGGTTTCGTTGCTGTTTTCGCTGTATCGATAACAGGGTCAGGAGTTATTCACGCGCAAGATGCCGATGTGAAGGCTTCCACAACCGTTCCAGACGGAGTCGGACAGCTCGCACCCGTTTTTGTCGATGGGAAGATTGTTGAAGAACTTCAA
>JAHWKS010000293.1 GCA_019347795.1 Planctomycetota bacterium
TACCAGCGGAACTGTTCGGAGTTCTCATCGAACGCATGGCAGGACTCGACTGTGGCAACTCCTGCGGCGCGTTGCGTCAGGAGCGCCTCGGCGATGCCCGGCTCCAAGAGCGTGTGAAATGCCGTCCGTTGCATGGGCGAAATCGCATCACGGCGCGCTGGGATGGCCAACATCAGTTCCTGGATCCGACGCTACCTCCTGCGTCGCGTGTTACAATGGCGTCAACCTCGTTGGCGGCTGCCGCTATGTCTCTCGGTTTGGAGGAAAGATTTATGTTGCGCTCGTGCTTGCTCGCCTCGTGCCTTGGATGCGTCCTGATCGCCGTCGCCTCGACCGCGGCCGCGCAACAGACGCCGCTGTTCGTGTTCGAAGACGCCGGCGAACAGGCGGGGCTGTTCCCGCACGTGGCCGGGATTGCCGGACACGGCGTGGCGTGGGGCGACGCCGACGGCGACGGCTGGCCCGACCTGTACGTCGGCACGTTTGGCTCCAAGCCGTACAATTCCAAGCCAAATCAGCTTTTCCTCAACCGCGAGGGAATGTTCGAGGTGGACGATCAGCCGCAACTCCGGGTGGTGGGCCGGGCCAACGGCGCGGTGTTCGCCGACTTCGACAACGACGGCGACCTTGACCTCTACACCACCAATCACGCCATCCGGGGTCGCGGCGACGATACGCAGCACTTTCAGGAGCCCAACCACTTCTTCCGCAATGACGGCGAGGGCCGCTTCACCGACGTCTCCGACGCCAGCGGCGCCTGCCCTGCCGGCATGGCCGCCCGCAGCGCGGCGGTGCTCGACTACGACGGCGACGGCCTGTTGGACCTGCTCGTGGGCGAGTGCTTCTTTCAGGGAGGCGACAGCCGCTCTAAGCTCTTCCGCAACCTCGGCGGCCTGAAGTTCGAAAACGCCACGACCAAGGCCGGCCTTCCCGAGCAGGCCACCGGTTTTGGCGTGGCCGCCGGCGACGTGAACGGCGACACGCGGCCCGACGTGTTCCTCGCGGGCCGGCATCATGGGAACCGACTCTTCCTCAACGACGGCCAAGGCCGCTTCCGCGAGGCGAAGGGCAACGCCGGCTTTCACTGGGACAGCTACGAGAGCGGCGACGACACCACCTGCGGCGTCTGCTTCGGCGACGTGAACGGCGACGGGCTGGCGGACATCGTCCTCGGCTCGCACTTCAGCCATCCGTGGCGGATGGGGGGCGTGGCCGTGCGGCTCTATCTCAATCGCGGCGTCGAGGGGGGCGAGCCGGCCTTCGACGACGTCACCGAGCAGGCGGGACTCACGCCGCTCCCCATGAAAAGCCCGCACGTGGAGATCCAAGACTTCGACAACGACGGCCGTCCCGACATCTACACCAGCATCGTCAAGTTCCAGGGCAAAACCCCGCACCCGGTGATCTTCAAGAACGTCAGCAAAGGCGACTCGCTGAAGTTTCAGGAGAGCGCCCTGGCGGTGAACGACTTTCCCACGGCGGAAGACCTGGAGATTCGATCCTCGGGGAAGTTCTTCGACAAGATGATCGCCGACAAGAAGATCGTGTACACGGCGCCCGGCCCCAGCGCCGACTTCGACCGCGACGGCCGGCTCGATTTATTCCTGGCGAACTGGTGGGTTGAGGCGCCCTCTTTGCTGCTCCGCAATCGCACTCCATCCGGCGCCTGGCTCGACGTGGCCGTTGCAGGTCCCGAGGGGGTGAACCGGATGGGCATCGGCTCGCAGGTGCGGCTGTACGAAGCGGGCAAGCTCGGTCAGAAAGAAGCGCTGCTGGGCGTTCGCGAGATCGCCGCCGGATACGGCTATGCCTCCGGCCAGGAGGCGATCGCCCATTTCGGCCTCGGATCCGAAAAGTCCTGCGACGTGGAGGTAATTCTCCCCCACAATCGCGGCCGGATGGAGCGCCGCAGCGTCGAGGCGAACCAGCGGGTGACAATCGAGTGAATCATGGGAGTCGAGGCGATGGAGTGATGCGGAGATTCGACAAATTTTCCACTTACCCTGCGGCCGGGTTAGGTATAAAATTCCTGTTGTCCCTGGCACAGGAGGTCCTTTGTCGATGGTTCGCAGAGAGTTACAGCCCGGCGATCCGGTGATTTATCGCAAGATGAAGCGGAGCGAAAGCCCCGGTCCGCGAGCGATTAAGGTCCACCCAACGCCGAAGGGGGAGGAATATCTTTACGAGGTCGATAAGTTCTGGACTGTGGCCGAGACGCGGGGGGACCAGCTTCTGCTGGTAACGCGGCGCGGCAAGCAACATCTCGTTGATCGAAAGACGCCCCACCTCCGCCGACCGAACTGGGTGGAGCGGTGGCTTTACCGCGATCGCTTCCCTCGGCTCGAAGAATGTCTGGCGCAACTGCGCGAGGAGCGTCAGGAACCCTCGGCAACGTGAAAACGAAGGCCGGCTTGACCTGGAAAGTATGGGCGATTGTCGGGGGCGTGGTTCTTGCGGCCCTCGGCCTTTTGGGCGCTCTCCTCGGGGCGGGGCTGACGTGGGGATGGCCGTCGCCGCTCTCGCGAGAAGACCGCGACGTTCTGGTGGTAGCCGCAGAGTTGGCGCCGCTTTTGCCCGAATTCGTCCTCCGGAGCGACGCCGAATCTTTCTCCAAGCGGCAATTCTTTGACGGCCGCGTTCAACTGGCGTATCACTACATCAATCCCGACGCGGCAACGCCGCTACGGCTCACCAGCCGCGTGACCGTGGCCGCCAACCGGGCGGAGGCGAGGTCGCTTTATGAAATGGAGGCCGCGGCGCTGGGAACAACCGCCCAGCGCGCCGGGTACGAGCTGGACCAGCGCGGCGGATTTTTCGCCTGGGGCGACGCCTCGCGATACGGGCTGTTGCGCGACGGCGCCGAGGCGGCGGGATATGTTCTCGCCTGCCGTCGCGGCGAGAAGGTGATCGTGGTCGAATTGTCGGGCATCAATCTGGACGAAGGACTGTTCGGCGAACTGGTCCTTCCCAGCCTGCAATCGTTGGAGAGCTACGAGCCGTGAGCCGTATTCTCATCACGTCGGGACCGACCCGGCAGTATCTCGATCCGGTGCGGTATCTGACGAACGCTTCCAGCGGGCGGATGGGAGCGGCCCTGGCCCAGGCGACCCTCGACGGGGGGCCTCAGGTGGCTATCGTGAGCGGGCCGGTCGAAGTCGATTATCCTCCGCAGGCGGAGGTGATCCCGGTCATCTCGACCGAGGAGATGCTCGAAGCCTCGCGGCGCACGTTCGCAAGCTGCGACGGCGCGATCTGCGCGGCGGCGCCGTGCGACTATCGTCCCGAGCGGGTCGAATCGCACAAGATCGCCAAGACCGGCGCCCCGTTGATGCTCCACTTGATCGAAACGCCCGACGTGTGCGCCACGCTCGGCGCGGCGAAGTCGCCGCGGCAGTGGGTGGTGGGCTTCGCTTTGGAAACCGACGACCGGCGGTTCCGCGCCCTCACGAAGCTGGAGCGCAAAAGCTGTAACCTGATGGTGCTCAACGGCCCGGAAGCGATGAATGCGGAAGAGAACCAAGTCGAGATCATGGATCCCACCGGCGCCATTCTGGCGACGATCGCAGGAAGCAAGATCGACGTCGCGCGAGCGATTATGCGGATCATCGACGAGCGACTCGCCGGCGACAAGTGACGAGAACTCCCAAGCCTCCCAAGCCGCGGGCTTGCCCCGCGTACTCGTTGCAAAATGCCACCCTCGCCCGCGGGTGTGACCGAGATTCGGACAAATTTCTCCGGCGGCCGCGTGAGAAGGCCGCTACGGGGCGGCGCCGGCGGTCTGATGCTCCAGGGCGTGTTGCCGGCGCTCCTCGGGCGAGGAGTCGTGCGGCAGGCCGCGGAGCCACATCAGAAGGAGCAGGCTGGCGGCGCCCCCCAGGGCCACCACGGGCGTTGAGTAAATGTACTCGCCGTCCCCCACGGACTGAAACATCCACTCGGCCCAGGGACGCTCCGCCGCATCGGGCGCTAGGAAGCCGGCGAGAACCGCCAGCGAATTATGCGTCATGTGGAACAGAATGCACGGGAGCAGGCTGCCGGTCTGGATGGCCAGGTAGCCCAGGATCACCCCGACGGCGCAGGCGGAGAGCGACTGCTGAAGCACTCCGTGGGTGACGCCGAAGAAGATGCTGCTGATCACAATCGCCGCGCGTCGATGCCCCAAGTGTCGCAGTCCGGAGAGGATGAAACCCCGGAACGCTAGCTCTTCGCAAATCGCGGGGACGACCGCCAGCACCAAGAGCAGGTACGGCAGCGGCGCCTCGTTCAAGATCGATGTGATCTGGGTAAGTTGCTCCCGCGTCCCTTCGCCCAGCGGATAGAGCATCTGGATTCCCTTGGAGAGCACCACCACCAGCGGATGCAGGGCGATCGCCAACAGCACCGCCGCCGGCAACGTCAGCGGCCGCGGCGCCGTCAAGAGCAGCGTCTTCTTCGGGCTGCGGGTGAGGACGATCGTCATCAGCAGCACGGGCGTCGCGATGAGGGCGACCTGCAGCACCAAGGTCGAGACGGCGAAGTCGGTCCATGTCTCCGGCGCCGCCGCGAGGAAGGAGGCGAAGAAGCGGATCGACAACAGCAGCACGCCGCAGAGGATCGCCTGGCCGAAGGTGGGCGTGTCTTCGCGGTCGCGCACCAGGCGCCGCGCCCAAAGGACCAGGCCGAACCGCTCGCTCTCGCGGAACAGGACCGACTCGTTGTTGAACTGGTCCACCGCCCAGCGGATCGCCAGGAGGCAACATCCCGCCGTGACGAGGATGACCGGCGGAGCGTACAAGAGCGCCTCGGCGTACTCTCCCTCGATGAGCGCTTTGAGCAGCAGCATCACGCCGGTGACAGGGATGAGGCTCGAGCCCAGGTCCAGCTCCGCCCCCGGGAACATCGGCAGCATCATCAGCGGCAGCGTGATCATCAGCAGCGGCATCAGGTAATACTGCCCTTCCTTGCTGCTGCGGGCGAAGGCGGCGATCGCCAGCGCCAGCGCACTGAAGAGCGCCGCAATCGGCACGAGCGCCAAGAGCAGCCAGACGACCGCCAAGAGCGGCGGGGCGCCCAGGGCGATCCCGCCCGGCGCCGCCGCTTCCACTTGCCGCAGGATGATCGCCCCGGTGACGCCCATGCTCGCGAGGTTCAAGAGCGAGGTGGCCATGCTGAAGATCATCACCGTCAGCAGCTTGCCCCACACGATTTCGCTCCGCCGCGCGGGACTGCACAAGAGCGTCTCCAGCGTGCCGCGTTCCTTCTCGCCGGCGCAGAGATCCACCGCCGGGTAGAAGGCGCCGGTGAGGGCCCAGATCAACACCACGAACGGCAGGATCTTCGACCACACGACCGCGCGGCGTCCCGTCTCCGGCGCCATGTCGCGAAGGGCCAGCTCGAACGGCTCCGTGGCGGATGCGGGCACCTGATGCCGCTCCAGGTTCCGCTGCACCACGAGCTCGCGCCAGCGGCGGAGCAGGGCCGTCACGCGATCGTGCGCGATGCGGGACTTGTCTTTGGCCGCGTTAAAGTAAATCTGCGGGCTGGGAGGCTGGGCGGCCTCTTCTGCGGCGTCCTCATCGTCGGATCGCGCGCGATACGCCTCCAATCGCTCGCGGAAATTCTCCGGAAAGTAGACGACGGCGTCGTACTTCCCTTGTTCGATCAGTCGCTGCGCCTCGCCGACCACGTCGGCGGGAGTCGTCTTCGACGGCGAGGCGCGCACGTCCAGCTCGAGCAGGCGGTCGTCCTGCTCGAGCTCCGGCGCCAACTGCCCGTCTTCCAAGAGCGGCGGCGCCGCGGGAAGATGCTCGGCCCCCAGCACCAGCACACGCGTTGGATGCTCCTGCAGGAACTGGGCCATCTGCAGGAACGTCGTCCCCAAGAGCGGATAGAGCAAGAGCGGCAGCACGACGATCGTGAACACCGTGCGGCGGTCGCGCAGTTGGTCCCGCACCTCGCGCGAGACGATCAGCCTGATGTTCGTCCAGCTCATGAATTCCGCCCCGCAAACGATCGGACCGCCTCTTCGCCGCGGCGGCGGCTGGGGCCGTCATGGCTGGTGATGAGCTGGAAGAACAGCTCCTCCAGGTCGTCCTGCCCGTGTTGCGACCGCAGCTCGTCCAGCGTTCCCTCGGCCAGGATGTGGCCGCGGTGCATGATCGCCACGCGGTCGCAGAGCCGCTCCACCTCGCGCATGATGTGCGTCGAGTAGATGATGCACTTCCCCTGGTCCCGCAGCTCGGCCACGGTGCTCATCAGGGCCCGGGCCACCAGCACGTCCAGGCCGACCGTCGCTTCGTCGAAGATCAGCACCGGCGGGTCGTGCACCAGCGCGCGGGCGATCGAGACCTTCTGCTTCATGCCGGTGGACATCTTGGCCCCCAGCAGGTCGCGGATCTCGTTCATCTGCAGGCGGTCGAACAGGCCTTCCATCCGCGGCGTGAGGTTCTCCCGCGGGATGCCGTGCAGCCGGCCGAAGTATTCGACCATCTCCCAGGCGGTCATGCGGTCGTAGACGGCGGTGTTCGCGGAGACGAAGCCGATCTGCCTCCGCACGAGCGCCGGCTGCGTGAGGACGTTGGCGCCGTTGATGGTCGCCGCGCCGCCGCTGGGCTGGAGCATCGTGCTGAGGATTCGCAAGAGCGTGGTCTTTCCCGCGCCGTTGGGCCCCAGCAGCCCGTAGATTCCCCCGGGATGGGCGTCGAAGCTCACGCCGGCCAGGGCGACCACCTGCCCGCGCTCCAGATCGGCGTACGCCTTGGTCAATTCCCGAACGTGAATCATGCAGAGGGCCGGGTGGAGCTGCCGGAGAGAAGAGCCGCTCCTCTTAGCTTACCATGCCTGCCCCCCAACCGCCGAGCCGCGCTGCGCGTGGCGGCGCGCGGCGAAGTCGAGGTCGTCGATG
>JAHWKS010000294.1 GCA_019347795.1 Planctomycetota bacterium
GGCGGTCGATGCTGGTGGCCTCGAAAATGCCGATCAGGATCGGAAACATGCGGTCCCCTTCCACCTCCTTGAGATAGATCACCTGCTGCTCGTTGATCTCGCTGATAATGATCCGCGACAACTGCATCTGCACCGGCATCGCCAGCTTCCCCTGCAAAGCGTTTCCTGAGGACGGGCCAACGCTTCGATTATAGCTGCCGCTTTCCCGCGGCGGCTAGATGTGCAGCTCGACCACGTCTTTGTCGGCCAGCACGTGATCTCCCTTGACGTACGTGCCGTCGTGCACGCTCACTCCCCAGACGCGGGCGTTCTTGAGGTTCTTGGCGAAGTCTTTGTGGACCTGCTCGGCGATGTCCAGCACCGTGCCGCCGCGGCGGACCGTGAAGGGGCGCTCGTAGTCGGGATCTTTGTGATTGGGGGCCTTCGTGTACACCCGCACCACGTCCAGGGATCGATAGATCGCGTTCCGCAGCTCTTCGATGCCGGTCCCGTGCTCGGCCGAGATTGGGTACTCGGGAAAGTCGAGCGGGACGAATTCGTGCAACAGCGTCAGGCGATCGTTGGCCTCGGGAACGTCCATCTTGTTGGGCGTGAGGAACGTCTTGGTGAACGAGAGGCCGATGTCCTCCTCATCCAGGTACGAATCCTTCGCCAGCCGCGTCTTGGTCTGGTTGAGGTACGCGAGCACGTCCTGGCACTGATCGACTCCCTCATCGGCGCCCAGATCGACGAAGAGGAGCGCCAGGTCGGCGCCGCGAATGAGGCCGATCGCGTTGGGATCGCAGAAGTCGGCGGTGATGGGGGGCGTGTCGATGAGCTGCACCATCACGTCTTCCCACGGCATCATGGCCGGCGCCGGCTCGCGGGTGGTGAAGGGATACGGCGCCACCTCCGGCCTGGCATTGGTCACTGCGGCGACGAATGCGCTCTTCCCCGAGTTCGGCCCGCCCACCAGCACCACGCGTCCGGCGCCCTGCCGGGGAACCTTGAAGCTGTGCCCCTTCTTGCCCGCCTTTTGCGACTTCTGCGCATCCTCCTTGGCCTTGCTGATCTTCGCCTTCAGCTCGGCCTGGAGCTTGTCCGTTCCCTTGTGCTTGGGAAGCTCGCGCAGCATTTCCTGCAGGCAGACCAGCTCCTCTTCCGGCGTGGTCGCCTGGCGGTATCTTTCCTCGGCTTTGAGGTATTGCTGAGTGAGGTTGGCCGGCATCGGCGGCTTCCCGTCGCGGGAGCACCCGAAAATGGGGTAGATGCTGGTTGCGATCGACGATTAGCCCAAAGCCTTTCGAAATTCCTCCAGGTTCGAGCAGGAGCCCGCGATCGCATTAAACTCCGTCAACTGATCTTGGGCCTGCACGCTCCGCAACTGGTTTTCCAGATCGACCGGCACATCCCCAAACCGACGGCGGAGAACGTGGAGGATTCCGTTTTGGAGCGCCTTTGCGACGGCTTCATTAACGGCTTCATTGATAATTTCATCAATGATGGGAGACTCGATCATGATTTGCTTGCCCCCTAAGATCTCGAACACGGCAGGGTCATTATACCGCAAGCCCGCCAGCACTTGCATAACAGCCAAGAGGTTCTCGCCAGGCGCAGGATTGAGTCGCCGTGGCGCTGGATAAGCCACTTGCTTCTGCGGTCGTAGCGGTGACGCTCGGATTCGGTCATGCCGCCAAGTTTAGCCGCCCCGGTTCCTTGAGAAAACGGCGGCTCGCTTGCGGCGGCGCTGCGGGAGCGGTAGGCTCATTGACGCAAAGGCGGCGCGCGAGTTGCACTTACCGATGCTATTCTGCCGCTTCCGACTGACGGATCGAAACCTCGCCATGTCTGCATCTCCCGCGCCGGCCCATGCTCCGCTGGCGAGCTACCGCGTGCAGCTTCGGTCGGAGTTCGGCTTCGACGACGTGCGGCGCCTGGCGCCGTATCTTCGCCGGCTGGGAATCGGCGACGTTTACTTCTCGCCGCTGTTTCGCGCCCGCGAGCAAAGCTCCCACGGTTACGACGTGGTGAATCACAGCGTGATCGAGCCGGCCTTCGGCGGCGAGGAGGCGCTGGAGCGGCTTGCGGGAGAGCTGCGCTCGTTGAACATGGGCGCCCTCCTGGACGTGGTGCCCAACCACATGGGGATCGACGACCAGAACAACGCCTGGTGGCAGGACGTGCTGGAGAACGGCGAAGGCGCCCGCTTCGCCCGGCACTTCGACATCGACTGGGACCCGCCCACGGAAAAGCTCAAGCGCCAGGTGCTGCTCCCGTACCTGGGCGAATCTTACGGCAAGGTGCTCGAACAGCAGCAACTGAAGCTCCTCTACGCCGAGCAGCGTTTCTTCATCGAGTACTACGAGCGGCGGTTTCCCGTGGCGCCGCCGTCGTGGATCATCATCCTGCGGGTGATGCTGGAGAAGCTCCCTCCGGACGTTCCGGCGGAGGACCCCAACCGCATGGAGCTGGAGAGCATCGCCGCGGCCCTGGAGAACCTGCCGCCGCGGGAACGCCGCGAGCCGGAGCACCTACACCATCGCTACCGAGAGCAGGACATCTCGGCGCGCCGCCTGCACGAGCTGCTCCAGCGCAGCCCGATGGTGTCCGAGGCGCTGGCGGCGGCGCTGGCCCAGATGAACGGCCAGCCGGGCGAGCCGGAGAGTTTCGATCTCCTGGACGAACTGCTCGACGCGCAGCCCTACCGGTTGAGCTACTGGCGCACCGCCGTGGACGAGATCAACTACCGGCGGTTCTTCGATATCAATGAGCTGGCCGCCATCCGCGTCGAAGAGCCGGAGGTGTTCGAGGCGGTGCACGAGACCGCCTTCCGCCTGGTGTGCAACGGCTGGGTGACCGGGCTGCGGATCGATCATCCCGACGGCCTCTACGATCCGACGCAGTACTTCGAGAACCTGCAGCGGGAATGGCGCCGCTGCCCCCTTGAAGACGAACTCGACGAAGCCGGCCAGAAGAAGGAGCGCGGCCCGTTGTACGTCGTGGCTGAGAAAATCCTCGTCCACGATGAGGAGCTGCGCCCCGACTGGTCCGTCTCCGGCACGACGGGGTACGAGTTCCTCAACATGCTCAACGGCGTCTTCGTGCGCCGCGAAGGAGTCGAGGCGCTGCAGAACATCTACTCCGTCTTCATCGACCGCGACGACGCTTTTTCCGAGATCGTGTACGACAGCAAGGCGGCGGTGCTCAACTACTCGATGTCCAGCGAGCTGCACATGCTCGCGTGGCGGCTCAACCGCATCGCGCAGCGGAGCCGCTGGTCGCGGGACTTCACGCTCAGCTCGCTGGTGCGGGCATTGCGGGAGGTGATCGCCTGCTTCCCGGTCTATCGCACCTACATCCGCCCCGGCGACGTCACCCCCAACGATGAAGACATCCGCCGCACGATGATGGCGGTTCGGCTGGCGAAAATCCGCAACAAGGAGATGAGCTGGGCGTACTTCGACTTTATCGCCTCGGTGCTGCTGTTGGAAGAGCCGGCCGGGGCGCCGAAGGACGAGCTGGACGAGCGCCGGGAGTTTGTGCTCAAGTTCCAGCAGGTGACCGGACCCGTGATGGCCAAGGGGGTGGAGGACACGGCCTTCTACCGGTACTACCCGCTGGCGTCGCTGAATGAAGTGGGCGGCGAGCCGAACAGTCGCGGCGTATTGCCCGAGGAGTTCCATCGCTTCGCCACCCGCCGGCGGACGGATTGGCCGTACGCCCTCTCCGCCACCAGCACGCACGACGCCAAGCGCGGCGAGGACCTGCGAGCGCGGGTCAACGTGCTGTCGGAGATTCCCGAACTGTGGGTGGAGGCGCTCGAGCGCTGGCGGTCGCTCAACAAACAGCACCGCCGTGAGGCGGAAGGCGATCCCGCCCCGGATGCGAACGAGGAGTACCTGCTCTACCAGACGCTAGTGGGCGTCTGGCCCGCGTCGCCGGACGCTCCGGCCCCCGGCGAAGAGCTGACGGCTCGCGTCCGCGAGTATATGCGGAAGGCGATGCGGGAGGCGAAGGTCAACACGAGCTGGCTCAACGTCTCCGAGCCGCACGAGCAGGCGGTGCTGGAGTTCATCACCGACGTGCTCGATCCCCGCAAGTCCCGCGAGTTTCTGGCGGACCTCGAGTCGTTCGCCCGCCGCATCGCCGATGCGGGCTTTCTCAATTCGCTCGGCCAGACGCTCCTGAAGATCTGCGCGCCGGGGGCGCCCGACTTTTATCAGGGCTCGGAGCTATGGGAGTTCAGCCTGGTCGATCCCGACAATCGCCGACCGGTGGACTTTGACCATCGCGCAAAATTGCTCGACGAGTTGGCGCGGCATGCGAAGGAAGACCTTGCGGCGCTCGCCAAGGAGCTGGTCAAGTCATGGCCCGACCCGCGGGTGAAGATGTTTCTGATCTGGAGGGCCTTGGGTCTGCGCAGCCGGCATCCGGAGCTTTTCCTCCAGGGGGATTACACGCCGCTGGCGGCGGAAGGGGAATGGAGCGATCACGTCGTCGGCTTCGCCCGGCGCCATGAAGGCCGATGGCTGATCGCCCTGGCGCCGCGGCTGACGCGCTCGCTGGGCGAGGCCTCGCTGGAGGCGGTCCTTACCGGATGGTCTAAGACGACGTTGCCCCTTCCAGAGGACGCTCCCCGCTCCTGGCGGTGCGTCCTGACCGGGCGACGCTTCGAAACGCTTCGAGGCAAGCCGTCGGCCCGTCTGCCGCTGAAGGAAATCTTCGCGTCCTTTCCCGTCGCGCTGCTGACTTCCTAGACTCACATATTCTGCATCATTCACCATGAGCGATATGCGTACCTGGCCGGGCCGGCCATATCCGCTGGGCGCCACTTGGGACGGCCGCGGCGTGAATTTCACGCTCTACTCCGAGTTTGCGGAGAAGGTCGAACTGTGTCTCTTCGATTCCTCCGAGGACATCAAAGAGACGCATCGCATTCTCATGCGCGAGCACACGGACCTGGTGTGGCACGTCTTTCTCCCGGACGCGCGTCCGGGGCAGCTCTACGGCTATCGCGTTCACGGCCCCTACGATCCGAAGAACGGCCATCGTTTTAATCCGAACAAGGTGCTGCTCGACCCGTACGCCAAAGGCATCGGCCGGCTGCCCCGCTGGACCGACGCCATGCACGGCTATGTCATCGGGCACAAAGATCAGGACCTATCGTTCGACAAGCGCGACAACGCCCAGTACGCCCCCTTGGGCGCGGTCATCGACCAGGCTTTTACCTGGGGCGATCACCGGCCGCCAAACACGCCCGCGCATCGCTCGCTCGTTTACGAGGTCCACGTCAAGGGCTTCACCAAAAAGCACCCCGACGTGACCGAGGCGATGCGCGGCACGTACGCCGGCCTCGGCTCCGAGGCGTCGGTCCGCTACCTACAGAGCCTCGGCATCACCGCGGTCGAGCTGCTGCCGGTCCACGTTCACACGGACGACCGCTACCTCCTCGATAAGGGACTGGTGAACTACTGGGGCTACAACACGATGAATTTCTTCGCCCCCGATCCGCGCTACGCCTGGGCCGAGACGCCCCAGGAGGTCGTGGGGGAATTCAAGACGATGGTCCGCAATCTCCATGACGCGGGCATCGAGGTGATCCTTGACGTGGTCTACAACCACACCGGCGAGGGCAATCACCTGGGGCCGACCTTTTCCTTCCGCGGCATCGACAACGCCGCTTACTACCGCCTGGCGCCCGACGCCCGCTACTACATGGACTACACGGGCTGCGGCAACACGCCGAATCTCCAAAACCCGCGCGTGCTGCAGCTCATCATGGACAGCCTGCGGTACTGGATCACCGATTTGCACGTGGACGGCTTCCGTTTCGATCTGGCCAGCACGCTCGCCCGCGAACTGCACGAGGTAGACAAGCTGGGGGCGTTCTTCGACATTATCCACCAGGACCCCGTCATTTCGCAGGTCAAGCTCATCGCCGAGCCGTGGGACCTCGGGGAAGGAGGGTATCAGGTGGGAAACTTCCCCATCGGCTGGTCCGAGTGGAACGGGCTTTATCGCGACTGCGTGCGGCGGTTCTGGAAAGGGGACGGCGGCGTCGCTAGCGAGTTCGCCACGCGCATCAGCGGCTCCAGCGATTTGTATGAGTGGAGCAGCCGCCGGCCGCACGCCAGCATCAACTTCATCACCTGCCACGACGGCTTCACGCTGCACGACCTGGTCTCGTACGACCGCAAGCACAATGAGGCCAACGGCGAGGAGAACCGCGACGGCGCCGACGACAACATCAGTTGGAACTGCGGCGCGGAAGGCCCGACGAACGATCCCGCGGTCAAGGCGCTGCGGGAGAAAAAGCAACGCTGCTTCCTGGGAACGCTGCTCCTCTCGCAGGGCGTGCCGATGTTGCTAGCCGGCGATGAGATCTCGCACTCGCAGGGAGGCAACAATAACGCCTACTGCCAGGACAATGACATTAGCTGGCTGGACTGGGACCTGACGCCCGACCGGGAGGCGATGCTGAGTTTTACGCGAAAGGTAATCCGCATCTTTCACGAGCAGCCTATCTTCCACCGCCGCCGCTTCTTCCACGGCAAGGCCCTCCGCGGCGCCGACGCCAAGGAGATCGCCTGGCTGGAGCCGTCCGGTAAAGAGCTGTCCGATGAGGGATGGGACAACCCCGTCGCCCGTTGCCTGGGAGTTTACATGCACGGCGGCGAGATCGACGTGGACGAGCACGGCGAGCCGATCATCGCCGATCATATCCTGATGCTCTTTAACGCCGACCACGCCCTCACGATCCCCTTCACGCTCCCGGCGACGCCGGACGAACAGCCGTGGCGGCTGCTGTTCGACGCCGCCCACGACGTGCAGCAGCAAGAGGCAGAGGAGGCGCCCGCCGACGCGGAATCTCCCTACCCGCTCCAGCCATGCTCCATGGCCGTC
>JAHWKS010000295.1 GCA_019347795.1 Planctomycetota bacterium
TCGCTTCATACGTCGATTCCTCCTTGGAACTATCGTTGAATCCGGTACCAGCGGCAAAGTCGGAAGCCCGTCGATCCAGTGTACGTGGTTTTACCGCCGGTTGGCAATCCACTCCGGCGAAACGAACCGCCGCAAGAGGCTCGAAAGCTCCGCTTCCCAAGGGCCGGGGGACGCCGGCTGTTGGGATGGCGAGGACTCCTCGCGGACAGGCACGAATCCGCTCCACCGCAGCCGGACCGGCCAATCGTGAGCGGACGCCGCGGCATTCACGCGCTCGGCGACCCGCAGCGCCCAGAGGGCGCCGAAGCCGTCGCGAAAGTCTCGCCAGACGCGATCCCCGCCGCCGGCGCGCTGTTGGACCAGGACCCAAGTCGTCGCCGCGACGAAGCAGGCCGCCGCCAAGGCCCAAGCGCGCGGGAGACGAATGGGCGCGTCATCGAAAACAAATTCCGCCAGCAACAGTCCTTGCCCGGCGGCCGCCAACAAAGCCGCGGGGCAGAACCGCGTGGGAAGCCAGTTCAGCACGCCCACCCCGATCAGCCCCAGCAGAAACGCGGCTCGGACGCCGGAAATCTCGAGCGACTGCCCGCGACGCAGCACGAACGCCTCCAAGGCGGGGAGCGCCAGCACCGCCCACAGCGATACCACGACAATCTGCCACGGATGGTGCTGCGGCCGTTTCGCCCCCAAGACGGCCATTGCCGGGCAGAACGTCAGCATGGCCGCGGCATAGTGAAGCGCGTCGGCGCCCGCGAAGTTTCGGGCGCCGGGGTCCAGCAGCAAAATCGGCAAGGCGAGGAGCGTCAGCGAGTACGTCGCCAGCACGGCCCACCACCACGCGGCGGTGAGGGTGGCTCCCCGGAGCCGCGGGCGAATCGCCGCCAGCAGCACGCCCTCACCGGCGGCAAACGCGGCAATGGCGACAACCTCGATCCAGACGGGAATAATCAAACAACGCGACTTTCCGAACGACCAGGCTTGCGGATTTCGCTGATTCTCGTTCGGCGCCGCCCGCACGCCAACGGGGTTTCCGCCGTCGCTTCCGATCCTACCGGCCGTGCGGCTGAAAAAATGTGGCGAAATTGCAACGGTGGCGTTTGCACAACCGCGGGCCGTAGCGCATGTTTTCCGGAATCGACAATGCTTCACGTTCCGGTCATCGCCGGGAAGGAGTCGGACATGAAACGTCTGGGATACTGGTCGCTGCCGTTGGCTCTCGCACTCCAAGCAACGGTCGGCGCCGCCGAGTTCGCGTCGGAGTGGGAACGGATCGTGCCGGCGGAAGCCGCGGAGCAGTCGCCATCGCCCTCGGACTGGGCGCAGCCTCCCACTCCCCCCGCGCCGCCACAGACGATGGCGGCTTATGCCTCTTCGGCTAACTTCGGGCATTATCCGTCGCTCGCGACCGGCGGATGCGCCGGACTGGATTCGGCGCCTGCTGCGAGCGGCAGTATTCGCCTCTGGACGGCCTCTGGGCGAACTACTGCCAGGAGCGGCCGCGGCGGCATCCCGCGAGCATCTTCTTCGGCGCCTTGCACATCGATCGGCGCCGATGGAGCTGCTGCCCCGGGCCCTGCGGCGAGTGCGACGGCCATGCGGCGTCAATGGGTCCGGTCCCGACTCACGCCCTTCCGGAATCGCACCTCCCCATGGCGCCGTCCTCCGAGACGGATGCTCATCCCGCGGATGCTCCCCCGCAGGAGGCCGGCCCTGTCGAGGAGCTTCCAAGCGAAGATCCTCCGATCGAGGTGACGCCGCCCGAAGTCCCCGAAGAAGCCCCCGGCGCCTGGCTGCCGATCCCCCGCTCCAACCGCCGTCCGCGGTAGTGCGGAGTCAAAGGGTCGGGAGGGTCGGGAGTCTTTTTCGGCCAACGCAGTAGCCATTGGCTTGCCGCACGGGCCGAAAAAGACTCCCGAACGACTCCCGAACCTGTTGCGGCTCGCCCGACCCCCTCGCGGCGCGTTCCAATCGGCGTCCGCTGTCCGTCGCAGAACTTCGGCAGAACGAGCAAAATCGGCTGCGGAAGATGACGCCGGGCGGCCGATAATTCTCCTACCACCCATCACCCGGGCGGACGAACCACGGATTGGTTCCGGATCAGGATAAGAGGTCATGGCGAGCCGATGGACCGGCCGGCCATGACCTTTTTTCATGCGCCGCTGCGCGATCTTCCCGCTCGTCATGAAGAAAACAGCCACGGATAAACACGGATGGGCACGGATCAAGCGGGAAGAACGAAACGCAAGCGACGCAACAAGCGCAACGGGCGCTAACGTTTGCGTCTCTTGCGTCTTTCGCGCCGTTTGCGTTGTCTTCTTTCCGGCGGATTGGGGATCATCGCGGCGCGGGTTTCCACGAAGAACTTGCGGGCGCCGCCGATGCGGAAGCAGTAATCGGGCGCCTTGGTCGCCTCGCCGATCTTGATCGAGTCCGCGACAACTAACCATCATTATACGGTACAGATGTTCAGAAACCCGCTTTGCTTGCCGATTTTCTTGAGGTAGGCGGGACTTGCGCTCGCGTGGCGCCGGAGAGAGCGTGCGGAAGCCTTTACGTCACCGGCTTCTGCGTCACGCGGCGGCGAGGCGACTTTGACGCAACTTTTTTTTCCGCCGCCGCCCGTGGTGAAGCACTTGGCGCAAGAGGCGCCGGCGCTTGCGTCTTTTGCGCCGCTCGCGCCTTTTGCGTTGTCTGCTTGCCGGCGGCTCGAAGGATCATCGCGGCGTACATCCGTGTTTCAACTGTGTTCATCCGTGGCTAACTTCTTGTTTGCTTAATCCGGACTGTCGAGATAGGGATCCTGGCCCATCTCGAGTTGCACCTTTTTGCGTTGCTTCTCGTGGTAGAGCAGGATCATGCGGTCGCGGAGATGCTTGCTTTCGACTTTCCGCTGGGCGCGGTGGAAGAGTCGGCCCAGGCCTTCGCTGGCGGACATCCGCTCGCCTTGGCGGGTGTAGCGGTCGGCGTCCTTGGGGCCGAAGCCGGTCTTGAGGACGTCGTCGTCCATCGCCATGAACATGCGAAAGGTGCCGGGATCCCCCTGGCGGGCACAGCGGCCGACAAGCTGGCGGTCGATGCGGGCGGAATCGTGCAGCTCGGTGCAGATCACGTGCAACCCGCCCTGTTCGGGAACCGATTGGCCGAGCTTGATGTCGGTCCCGCGGCCGGCCATGTTCGTGGCGACGGTCACCTTGCCCGGCTGCCCCGCGCGGGCCACGATCTCCGCCTCCTCGGCGATGCGGTGTGCGTTGAGGACCTGGTGCTCGATCCCCTCCCGCTGCAATAACCGGGAGAGATGCTCGCTCTTGGAGATGGAGCGAGTGCCGATCAGCACCGGCCGGCCTTGCTCGTGCATCTCTTTGACTTCTTGGACGATCGCCTCCCACTTCTGCTCGCCGGAGCCGAACACGCGGTCGGGGAGCCGGGTTCGCTGGCAGGCGCGGTTGGTGGGAATCTTCACCACGGCCCGCTTATAAATCTTGCGGATCTCGCCGGCGGAAGTGATGATTGTGCCGGTCATCCCCGCCAGGTGCTTGTAGCGGAGGAAGAGGTCCTGGACGGTGATGCGGGCCGCCTGGCCGGTGGCGACGGTGACCGGCGCCCCCTCTTGCGCCTCGGCGGCTTGATGAATGCCGTCGCGCCACTTGCGCCCTTCGGCCAGTCGTCCGGTGGACTCATCGACGATCACCACCTCCTCTTTGCCGTCTTTGCCGCGGCGGACCACATAATCGCGATCCCGCTGGAAGTCGCGCCGCACCTTGATCGCCCGCTCGATGTATTCGTAAAGGTCGATCAGGCCCACGGAGTTCATCGCCTCGGGGTGCGGCAGGCGGCGGACTTTTTGCCGGCCGGCGAAGGTCAGCTCGACCTTGCGTTTCTCGTGGTCGTATTCGTAGTCGTCGTCCTCGTCGAAGTAATCGACCGACGCCGCGGCCCACTCGTAGCACGCCACCGCCTCCTGGGCCGCCTCGGTGGGGAGGGCGCTGATGATCAGCGGCGTGCGGGCTTCATCAATGAGGATACTGTCGGCCTCGTCCACCAGGCAGAAGTGCTGGGCCCGCTGGACCGGCTGCTCGTTCCCCTGGTTGCGATCGCCGCCGAAGAAAATATCCGCCGTCTGCTGGCGAATTCGCCGGAGGAGGAGGCGGTCGCGGAGAAAGTCGAACCCGAACTCCTTGGCCGTGCCGTAGGTGACGTCGCAGGCGTAGTTCTTGCGCCGTTCGTCCTGCGACATCTGCGTCTCGATCACCCCCACGGTCAGGCCGAGGAGGCTGTAGATCGGCGTCATCCACTCGGCGTCGCGGCGGGCGAGGTAGTCGTTCACGGTCGCCAGGTGGGCGCCCTTGCCTGCCAAGGCGTGAAGATAGAGAGGCAGCGTCGCGGTGAGGGTTTTGCCTTCGCCCGTCTCCATCTCGGCGATGCAGCCGTGATAGAGGGCCATGCCGCCCAAAAGCTGGACCTCGAAGTGCCGCATGTTCAGCGCGCGGCGGCCCGCCTCTCGCACCAGGCCGAAAGCCTCGGGAAGGAGGGCTTCCATCGATTCCCCGCAACGGACGCGATAGCGGAGCGAGAGGCTCTCTTTGCGGAGCTCCGCGTCGTTCATCTCGCGGAACTGGGCCTCGAACGTCTCGATGCGGGGGAGCAGGCTGCCCCAGCGGGCCAGGCGCCAATGCCCCTTGCCGCTGAACAAGGACGAAACCCCGCGGGGCAATTGGGCCGTCTGCGTTATGGTCTGAGTCATAAATCAATTCTATCGCGGCGCACGGGAAGCGCGAAATGCTTTTCTCCTCATCGCTGTTGGATGCGCCTCAGCCGCCGACAATTCCCAGTCATCCGTGATTGCCCGGATTCTCGCGGCGCCGGAGCGAGGGGCATAGAAGCCCGACGCGTAAGCGAGGGGGCGCGACGAGTGAATGCGGCTTCTCCCTCGCTAACGCTTCGCGCCAAGCACGCGTGGCGAGGGGCCTGGAATCTGGAGAACCTGCGTCGCCTTTTCCAAGAATAGCGTTTTTATCAACTGGCGCGGTTGGTTTCGCCGACACAACTGTTACGCCCGGAATTATCGTCACAGCGCGCACAGTCTGCCTGTGCGATGAAGTTTCGCAGGGTGGGTCTCCGCCACTGCGCGGCGCAATCCATCGACCCGAGCATCCTGAGCAGAACTATGAAGGCAGTCATCACGATCGTGGCGATGACCGCGGCCGCTTGGGCGGCCGCCCCGCAACGAGTTTTCGCCCAATACGGCCTTCCTGCCGGTCCCGGGCCGTACGGAATGTCGCCCGGACCGATGGCGCCGGGCCAGGCGCCGTACGCGGCTCAGCCGGCGTTTCATGGACCGGCCGGACCGGCCCCGTTCATGGGACCGGCGCCCGCCGCGCCTCCCGGCTATGGCTACTATCCCGGCATGCCCGCCGGATACCAGCAGCCGTCCCTGGCGCCGCCGGCCGGACCGTACGGGCCTCCGGGCGCCTATGCGCCTCCCGGCGCCGCTTACGGCGATCCCAATGGCGGCTATCCTCCTCCCGGCGCCGCTTACGGCGATCCCAACGGCGGTTATCCTCCTCCCGATGGCGGCTACGGCGCGCCGGGCGGTTATCCGTCGGGGGCGCCGATCGACGACTACGGACAACCGCTCAATTACGGCGAGGGCTATGACGGCATGCCGCTCGACGGCGGCGCTGTTTGCGACACCTGCGGCGGCGACGCCGGGGTGTGCGGATGCGGGATGGGGCTGGCCCCGGTGTTCTTCGGACTGGAAGGTCTGCTTTGGGTCCGCCACGGACAGCAGATCCCGCCGCTGGTCACCACCAGCCCGGCCGGAACCGCTGCGGGAAACGCGGGCGTGATCGGACAAGGGGCGACGGTCCTCTTCGGCGGACAGCGCGTCGAAGACGGCTTCCAGCCCGGCGTGCGGATCACGTCCGGCGTGTGGCTCGATCCGATGCACGAAGTTGCAATTGGCGGGCGACTCCTGCTTCTGGGCCAGGACGAAGTGGAGTTCAACGCTTCGTCCCCCACGGGGCAGCCGATCATCGCCCGGCCTTTCATCGACTTCAACACGGGCAACGAGGACGCATTCCTGGCGGCCTTTGACGACGGCACGCTGGTCAATCCGCGCACCGGAAGCATCAACGTCTCCGTGATGAACGATCTCTGGGGCGGCGACGCCTTCAGCAGCTTGCTGCTCACGCAGGGGAACGGTTACCGCATCGACCTGCTGGCCGGCTACCAGTTCTACCGCATCGACGAGGCGGTGAGCATTCGCAGCACCTCGATCCGCGGCGACCTCGCTCCGCCGTTTAACATTCCGGCCGGGTCGACGATCACCATTGAGGACATCTTCGGAACGCAGAACGAGTTCCACGGAGGCGCCTTGGGCGCCGTGACGGAGTTCCAGCAAGGCGCGTTCTCGCTGAAGTTCCTCGGCCGGGTGGCGGTGGGGACGATGGAGCAGACGCTGCAGATCATCGGGAAAACGACGATCGAGAATCCTCCGCCGGCCGGCGGAGGCCCGCCCTTGCCGCCGGTGGTGCTCCCCGGGGGGATTCTGGCGCAGCCGTCCAACACCGGCGAGTTCACTCGCGACCGCACCGTCGTTTCGCCCGAAGCCGCGATCACCTTCGGCTACAACGTCAATCACAACGTTTCGCTCACGCTCGGCTACAGCTTCATCTATTGGACGAGCGTCGCGCAGGCCGGGCCGCACATCAATCGCAGGATCGACCTGACGCAGGTGAACGCCGTTCCGCCGCCGCCGGGCATCATGGCAAGCGACTTTTGGGTGATGGGCCTCAACGGCGGCATCGAATGGCGGTACTAAGGACAATTCGAGAAACTAATGTCCTTAACCTCCCCTGTGGGGAGGTCGGACGCG
>JAHWKS010000296.1 GCA_019347795.1 Planctomycetota bacterium
CTCTTGCGTCGCGAGATGGAGCGGCTGTTGCGAGTCTCGGATGCGCAGCGGCATGTCTCGGTGCTGCTGGCTCCCAGCTTTCTCTTCTTCGACGCCCAAAAGCTGTTCTCCGGCGACTTGGAGAAGCTTCAGGCGCCGCTGGAGGCGTTTCTCGGCGATGGACTGCAGGCGGGACTGGCGAGCGCGCACCTGGGAGATCGCTTCTACGTCGAGGTGCGGCTGCACGGCTCGCTTGACCTCGACAAGGGCCGGCTCGCCTCCGAGATGCGAGATCGCCTGGCGCAGATGCCGGACGAGATCGAGAGCTACATCGCCCGGCTGGTCCCGCACCCGTACTGGCGAAGACTGGCGCTGCGGTTTCCGCCGATGATCCGCTACCTGCACCAGCAGACGCGGATCGGCACGGAGGCGGACCACGCGATCATCAACGCCGCCCTGCCGGGCAAGGCAGCGCCGAACCTGGCGGCGGCGGCGGAGTTGACGCTCGTCTCCGAGCCCGGCGCCGCGTACGTGGCCGAGGCGCAGCCGGCGGGCCCGCAGGTGACGACGATGGAGGAGTTGCTCGACCACAAGATCACGATGAGCTTTCCGCAGCAGTCGCTCGATTTCGCCATGGCCGAGCTGGCCAATGAGGTGCGGGATACGCTTCCCAATCTGCCGTTCCCGTTCGAGATCGAGATCATGGGAAAGCACCTGGAGATGAACGGTATTACGCAGAACCAGTCGATCCGCGACTTTGAGGCCCGCGACAAGCCGGTGAAAGAAGTGCTCACGGCGATGGTGATGAAGGCGAATCCGATTCAGACGGTCAAGTCGCCGGGCGAGGCGGACCAGAAGTTGATTTGGGTGGTGGGGCCGGATCCCGATGACCCGGCGAAGAAGGTAATTTTAATAACGACGCGGGATGCGGCGGCGCAGGAGGGATATACGCTGCCGGAAGTGTTTCGGTAGTCGCGCGTGGTCGGTTAGGGTCGCTCGAGAAATAACTGTCGTTCGAGCTTACCCCGCCCCACCCGGCCGCTACCGCGTCCGACCTCCCCACAAGGGAGGTTAAGGACGTTAGTTTTTCGAACGGTCCTTAACTCGTTTTCACGGTACGTGAACCTGTGGCGTCTTTTTACATCTCGTGTACGACGTGCAAATCTCGCTTGAAGGTGCGGGATGAGTCGGCGGTGGGGGAGATCCATACCTGCCCCCGATGCGGGAGCATGGTGATGGTCACGCCGCCCCGGCCGCACCAGATGGCCGGCGGCGCCAGCGACAGCTCGCACGACGGGATCATCGCGCCTGCCGCGGCCGGCGCCGGCGGGGCGTCGTCGCCGTTGTCGTTCACGTTCGAGGATGCCGCCGAGATGCTCGCTCCGGCCGCGGCGCCGCCGGCAGCAACGGCCGGGGCGCCGCCGAAGCGCATCAATCAATGGGCGGACACGGTCGAAGAGCTTCCGGCTCAGGATGCGTCCGCGGGTGCAGCGTCGGAGCCCTCGGCGCCCGCATCCGATGCGGCTTGGGCGGATACGGTGGACTCCGAAAGTTCGGAGAAGATTGCGACGGAGCGCGACGAACTGTCGGACGCCGCCGCGGAAGAACACGTCGAGCCGCCGGCGCCGGGCGAGGCGTGGGGCGCCCCCGCGGCGCCGGGGTGGCGGCAATGGGCATTCCTGGGGGGCGCCGCCGCGATGGGCGTCAGCCTCGCCGTCGCGGTCTTCGGCTACGCCGTCTTCAGCGCCAATCGCAGCCGGACTGTGAACATCGCGGCGAAGGAGCCCTCAACCGTCGCCGAGAACATCGCGAGTGACGAAGAACAACCGGCGGACCCCGGCAGCGAGGAATCCTCAGAGCCGCCTGCGCCGGTGACGACCGAAGAGCCGCAGCCCGCGGCGCCGCCGGATGACGCCTCGGAGTCGGAAACCTCGCCTCCGGAAAAATCGACGCCGGATGCGGAAAACGAAGAAGCGCCCGCCGAGGCCGATCCCTCGCCGGCCGCGCCGGAGCGCGAATCGCCGTTCGAGTCGCCCGCGGCCGAGCCGGAGGAAGGCGCGCTGGCCGGCGGGAGCGACCTCTTCGACAAGTTCGGCGAGTTCCTTGGCAGCTCCGACCTCGTCTCGCCGCTCCCCTCCGCCGCGATGCCGATCGAGCCGGAACCGACGGACCCGCCCGTCGAGCCCGCGCCGGAAGGAAGCAGCGAGCCGTCGGCCGAAGTGACTCCGCTCCCGCGTCCCGCGCCGCGGGAAGTGGACGTGGAGGCGCGGCTGGCCGACCCGATCGCGGGGCTGGAGTTCGACAAAGTCCCGCTCACAGATTTTCTGAAGGTTATTTCCGATCTCAGCACGATTCCCATCTCCATTCAGCCGGAGGCGTTGGCGTGGCGTCAGCTCTCGCCGCGATCGCCGGTGTCGGTGCGCCAGACGGAGACAACCGTCGAACGCGCACTCGCCGCGGCCCTGGCGCCGCTGGGGCTGGGCTTCGTCGCCGACGATGGGCATCTGGTGATCGCCTCGCACTCCGCCCGCGAGAATCCCCTGCGGCGCCTCACGCATCCGGTGGAGGATCTGACCGGCGGCGACTCCGATCGGCGGAAAGAGCTGGCGGACCTGATCCAGCGCCTCGTGGCGCCCGAGTCCTGGAAGCCTGCCGGCGCCGGCGCCGCGATTGCCAAAGACGGCGGCATCGAGATCGAGCAGAGCGAGGCGGTTCATTACCGCGTGATCGCCTTTTGCGAGTCGCTCCGCACCGCCCGAGGCTTGCCGCCGCGCACGAAGTTCGACGCCGCGCTCTTCCAGCCGCAGGTTCAGCAACAAGCGGCTCGCAAGAAGCTGGCGACGCCGATCACGCTGAACTTCCGCCAGCCCAGCGATCTGCGAACGATCCTGGCGATGTTCGGCGAGGCGGCGGGCGTGACGATCCTCATCGACTGGCAAGCGGCGGAAGAGGCCGGCTGGCCCCCCGGCGCCCAAGGCTCGGTCGTCGCCGGCGAGACGCCGCTCGGCGAGGCGCTCGCCGATCTGCTGGCGCCGATGGACCTCACATATCGCGTGCTTGATGGCGCCACACTGGAGGTCACCACGCCCGAGCGGCTTCGCACCCGCATCGAAACCGAGTTCTACCCCGTGAACGAACTCCTCTCGGGCGAGACAAGCCCCGAAGCGCTGATGGACCGCATCAGAAACGTATTCGGCCCCGACCGTTTCGGCGAAGGCCTTGCCGAGCTGCACATCGATCCGCAGAGCAAGCATTTGATCGCCGCCCTCCCGCAACCGCAACAGAACGAACTGGCGGCGATGTTGGACGAGTGGCGAGAGTAAAGGGATTGCCATCAGTTGGGCTTTCTGAACAGGCGGCGCCGCGTACAATTCAGGTGACGCCAAATGTGGCGGAGCCTTGCAACCGCGCGGAGCGCGTTATGAATGGGAAAGGGTCCAGCGTCGCCGCTTCCCCGCACGTACAGGAAGTGGAGATCAGCGGGCATATCATCGACAGTCTGATCTTGCCGAAGATCCTCGACGCGATCAGCGCCCGGGGCGGGACGTTTCGCATTGACCGGATCACTATCGGACAGCGGCGGAGCGATCCGAGTTACGCCTTGGTGGAAGTTCAGGCGCCGTCGGACGAGGTTCTCCGCGAAATCATCAGCACGATCTCCGACCACGGCGCCACGCCGGTGGGCGACGTCGATTGCCGGCTGGAGGCGGCCGACATCGACGGCGCGTTCCCGCCCGCGTTCTACAGCAGCACGAACCAGCGGACCGAAGTTCGCCTCGACGGCCGCTGGATTCCCGTCGCCGACCAGGAGATGGACTGCGGCGTGGCGGTCGATCCCCAGACGAGCACGGCCCGCTGCGTCCCCATGAGCGAGGTCCGCAAGGAACAGCTCTTCGTCGTCGGCCATGGCGGCGTGCGTGTGTTTCCCGAAGACCGCCGCGAGGGGAAGCACGGCTTCGAGTTCATGAACAGCGCCGTCTCGACGGAGAAGCCGAAGGGAGTGGCGGTCCGGCAGATCGCGCAGGATCTGCACCGGGCGAAGCGGGACGGACAAAAGACGCTCGTGGTAGGCGGGCCGGCGATCGTCCACACCGGCAGCGTTCAGCATTTCTCGCGGCTCATCCGCGGCGGCTACGTCCATAAGCTCTTCGCGGGAAACGCCCTGGCCACTCACGATATCGAACAGGCCCTCTACGGCACGAGTCTGGGCGTGCGGCTGGACTGCGGCGACATCGCCGAGGCGGGCCACGAGCATCACCTGCGGGCGATCAACCACATCCGCCGGGCGGGCGGCATCCGGAAGGCGGTTGAGGCGGGCGAGCTGAACTCGGGCATCATGTTCGAGTGCGTGCGGAACAACGTCGATTTCCTCCTCGCGGGCAGCATCCGCGACGACGGCCCGCTTCCGGAGGTGATCACCGATGTGCTGGAGGCCCAGCGGCAGATGCGCGAGCAAATCCGCGACGTGTCGTTCTGCCTGATGATCGCCACCACGCTGCACTCGATCGCCGTGGGCAACCTCTTGCCGGCGTGGGTCAAGGTGGTGTGCGTGGACATCAACCCCTCGACGGTCATCAAACTCAACGACCGCGGCTCCGCCCAGACGGTCGGCCTGGTGACCGACGTGGAGCCGTTTTTGCGGGCGCTGGTGCATGAAGTGGAGGCGCTGGAGCGAAGCGCCGCGTCGTAGGTCAGGAGTCAGGAGTCAGGAGTCACGAACGGCGACTTATGGCTGAAGCGCAACCGCACATCCTGATGTGTCCGCCGGTCTTCTACGCGATCGAGTACGAGATCAATCCGTGGATGAACCGGCAGCGGCAGGCGGATCACGACCTCGCGGTCCGGCAGTGGAACGGCCTGTTCGCCGCGCTCTCGGACGCGGGGGCGAAGATCTCGCTCTTGACGCCGGTGCGGGGACTGCCGGATCTGGTGTTCACGGCGAACGCAGGGATGATTTTTCGCCGCACGGCGGTGCTTTCGCGGTTTCGCTTCGAGCAGCGGCAAGGGGAGGAGGCGCACGACGCCCGGTGGTTTTCCGACCATGGCTTCGAGATCGTTCCGCCTCCGCCGGAAACGTTCTTTGAAGGCGCGGGGGACGCCCTCTTCTGCGGCGAAGACCTCTTCGCCGGTTACCGGATGCGGAGCGACGCCCGCGGTCATCAAGAGATCGGCCGCCGGCTCGGCGTGCGGGTGATTCCACTGGAGTTGGTGGACGCCTATTACTATCACCTCGACACCTGCTTCTGTCCGCTCGCCCCCGGCGCCGCGATGTACTTTCCGCCCGCGTTCGACGAGTACGGCCGGACGGCGCTCCGCGAGTTGATCCCGGAGTTGATCCCGGTCGAAGCGGAAGAGGCCGAGGCGTTCGCCTGCAACGCCGTGCTCGTCGGCCGCACGGTGGTCACGAACACGGGCTGTCCTCGCCTGCACGCGGCGCTGGCGGAGCGGGGTTATCAGCCGATCGAGACGCCGCTGAGCGAGTTCGTGAAAGCGGGCGGGAGCGCGAAGTGCCTTACTTTGCGGCTCGACGGCGAGGAGGCCGCCGCCTGGCGGACCGCGGATGAAGACTGACTACGACGTGATCGTGGTCGGCGCCGGCGGCAGCGGGTTGGCGGCCGCACTCTCTGCGGCGGAGCACGAAGGATCGGTCGTTGTGCTGGAAAAGGAGCCGCAGCCCGGCGGGACGACGGGCATCGCCGTCGGCTCCTTCACCGCCGCCGGCACGTCGCTTCAGTCGGCGAAGGGAATTGTCGATGATCCTCAAACTCACGCGGAAGACGCGGCCAGGTTCGCTCCGCCCGAAATCGAAAGCCGCAACAACGACGCCCTGCGGGCGTGGTTTCTGACCGAGGCGGCGGCGACGCTGGAGTGGCTCGAGCAGTTGGGGCTGAGCTTCGTCGGTCCGCATCCCGAGCCGCCGAACCGGCAGCCGCGGATGCACAACGTCGTGCCCGGCGCCAAGGCGTATATTCTGGCGATGCAGCTCGCACTGCAAAAGCGCGGCGTGGAGGTGCTGTGCGAGGCGCCGGCGATCTCGCTCTTGCAAACCGACGGCCGCGTGACCGGCGTCCGCGTCCTGGTCGACGGCGAGCCGCGCGAGCTACACGCGCGGCGCGGCGTGATCGTGGCCGGCGGCGACTATTCGTCGAATCGCGAATTGATCGCCAGGCACAAGGGCGCCGAGTTTCACAACATCGAAGGGATCAATCCTTTCGCCGACGGCGCCGGCCACCGGCTCGCCGAATCCGCCGGCGCCGAACTTCTGAACATGGACGTCACCTACGGACCCGAGCTGCGGTTCATCCCCTCGCGATTCCGCCCTTTCGAGCAATGGCTGCCGACCGGCGTTTTGGGAGCGAAAGCGGCAGGCGCCGTCGCCCGGCGATTGCCGAACTGGCTCCTCAGGCGACTGGTGAAACGGCTCTTGGTCACCTGGCAGCATCCGGAGAATGCGCTCTTCGACGACGGCGCCCTGCTGCTCAACAAGGAAGGCCGCCGCTTCTGTGACGAGCGGCAATCGCCGCAGCGGGAGATCGCCGCCGCCCGCCAGCCGGACAAGACGGCGTGGATTCTTCTCGACGGGCGGCTGGTGCAGCGGTACTCCGCCTGGCCGCACTTCATCTCCACCGCGCCCGACATTGCCTACGCCTACGTGCAGGACTATCAGTCGCTCCGCCGCGACGTGACGGCCACCGGCATCGGACGCTCGGACGCCGCCGCCCGCGCCGGGCTGGACGCCGAGGCGGTGAAAGAGACGATCGAGCAGTTCAACGCCTACGTCCGCGGCGAAGCAACGGATGCTTTCGGCCGCAGCGGCGATGAGCATCCGATGACCGCCGGCCCCTGGATCATTCTGGGCCCGGTGAAG
>JAHWKS010000297.1 GCA_019347795.1 Planctomycetota bacterium
TTGACGACCATATAGTCGTCATCCGGCTTATCAGCGTCTGCCGTCGTCCGCCCTTCCTGCGATTCGAGCGTAGATGCTATCATACTTGAATGTCCAGGGAAAAAACGTTGATGGCCATCTTTACCGCCAGACTCTGAAATACCTCGAAGTTCTCGGCGATTTCCTTTGCAGTTTCGATTGATTCGTTGCGAAGTTCTGTATGAACATTCGTCGTCAACGCCGCGACTTCATCGTTGACAGATAGTTGCAGATTGAACTGCTGCTTGTCCTTCCGAAAGGCGGCGTGCCAAGTTTTTTGCGCGATGGCATACCCGTCGTTTATCGGACTCGCGGATGCGGGATGCGGAAAGCGATGGATGAATTCATCCAGTTCTTCTGCTGGCGCCTCATGCCGGCTATTGATTCCGATGGCCTTCAAGGGTGTCCACGGCAATTTGTCGAAGATCGCATACATGGTCTGGCCGCACCTTGCGCAATCGCCCTTAGTTTCGAGGACGATGCGCGTTGGCTCCACGCGCCAAGTGAGGTCTGGCAACTGCATCCGGAAGCCAGGCTCCGTGAGATCCGCTTCAAGCGCTACCCCTTCAACGTTTTCAAGCAGCCCAACTTTTCTGAGCCAAGCTGGCTGGATGATGTAGATGTTGAAGGTACCGACGGCAATGCAACTGGCACCATTGAAGCGAAACGGCACCGGGTCTTCTCTCCGATCGAACGGCAGGGCAGGGCGACGCGGGACTAGGATTACCCATCGTGCGTCCCCTCATCAAGTGTAAAGCCAATCTCTGCGGAGTGCCATCCCGGATGCCCACTACTCCGCGGCGACTGAAATTGCCACCTGCCCGGTAGGCGGCGCAAAAAGCGGCGCACAAGCGGCGCAAAATCGAGCAGCAGACACGCGCGAGAATCGCGGCGATTTGCAGACGGAAGGCGAGTCCAACAAAAAAGCCGGCAAAAGCGGGCTGAAACGCCTATCAAACGCGATTGGCAGCGAAACCATGCCAATTGGTGCGATAGACGACCTAGTACCCCCTAGGGGAGCCGAACATAGCACAAAAATCGAGGAAAAGGAAGGAGGTTCAGTTCACGGCGGCGCAAAATCCGGCGCACTCGCCGAGCACAGCGACGCCGATCTCGCGCGTCTGGTCGAGGCCTGGCCGAGATTGTCCGCTCAGGTGCGACGGCGCGTCATCGACTTGATTGAGGAGGATACGTCGGGTGACGCGCAATGACGCTGTCGGCAATGGGCAGCGCCGCAAACAGCTCCACTGCCAGCGAAGTGGCGCGAGTATCGAACGAGCGTGCCATAGCTCTCCACGCAACCTCGTGGGCCGCTATCTCGCCGCCGCAGTAACGCGGCTACGTCGGGTTCCGGCACCAATGCCGCGGGGCGACATCTACGGAACCGAACAAATCCAGCGAGTTGACGCCGTATCGTAGACGTGACACGTAATGCCGCTCATCCGCAATCACGGTTGATGGCTGCCGAAGCGTTGGACCTGCGATTTCGTCTGCTGATGTGCTGGAGCTGATACTCCGTCGCGTCTACGTCTACAATACCGGCCAAATCTAACCGGCAACGGGAGTACCGTAGACGAGACACGTGCGAGAAGTCGCCGCGCCGTTGTGGTACCTAGCCCGGCGTGGCCCGCGGGCAGCGAAATGCGGCCATCGATCGTCGCTCGCACGAATGACGACGTTACACGTCGTCTGGAAGCGATCACCGGAATTGAGAAATGTACCAGTTTTTGTTCGTTCTTCCGGGGGTTTTTAAGGCGAGACTGGTCCTTTTGAGATCGGCGCGTGCATACCCCCCGTCCGCCACTCGTCCAGACAAGATCAGTCTCTCGTCGTGGGGCGAGTTCGGCCTCCACTGGCCGCCGCCAGCGGGCTGTAGATGGTCGGCCGGGAAAGATTCGTTGCCGGCACCATGGCCGATTTGATCGCTCCCTCGGCGTGCATTCCGTTCGATCGTCGCGGTTTGCTCGGGAGTGATCTTTGCCCGGCACCTTCTTTCTCACTGACGCCCCAGCGTTTGCCGTTGGCCCGGGCGACCGCCTGGCCAGCGAGGATCCGCAGCGACCACGGCAGTGGGAGCCGGTCGGCTCGCAGCAAACTAGCCGTTGATGTAGCGTTGGACGGTCCGCCGGGTGATGCCCAGTGCTTCGGCGATTTCGCCGTCGGTAAGGCCGCGCTCCCGGAGCCTGCGAGCGCGATCCGGCTTCGCCTTTGTGCTGCCGGGCCTACGACCGCGGTAGAGGCCGCGCTCCTTTGCGGCGGCGATTCCGGCCGCCTGCCGCTCCCGGCGGGTTTCTTGTTCCATCTCGGCAATCGCGAAGAGAACGCTTGCAATGAGTTTGCCGGCGGCCCCGTTGAAGTCGAGCTGTTGCGTCACACTCACCACGCGAATCCCACGGCCGCACCAATCGCAAAGGGTGTTGATTCCATCTTGCAAGCTCCGCGACAAGCGATCTAGTTTCCACACAATCACGGTCTTTAGCTCGCCATTGAAGATCGCGGCTTCCAATCGCTCGAACTCGGGACGGTTCAGGTTGTCGCCCGTCGCCTTATCGACAAACCAAACAACGGTTCGCGGGTCGATCCCCTGTCCCTTCAGCCAGCGCTGAACCTCACGACGCTGCCCCGCCTCATTCTGCCCGTAAGTGCTAACCCGGATATAAACCCCGATACCCATGCTTGCTGGCTCCGAAGTGCGACGTTTGAATTATGCCTTAATATTCGCTGCGGCGGCGAACGATCGATTATGGACTTAGGACGAGAATCGGCCTGAAAACCAGCCGGCGCCCTAACTGTCACACGGGCCGGACGCCGGGGGACGCTCGCGGCAGTGGGCTTGGACCATCGGTGCTTTCCCATGATTCATTGTCGTGCCTCTCGCTTTGCTCTTCGCGGCTTGGGATCAGGGGGTAGACCGCGCTCGGCCCGCTCCAGGGTGCGAACGGCCGCATCACGCTTACGATGTCGTTTCAGCACGGTCCAGATTCCATCCACGTACTGCTGCGCGTAGTAGATGGGCGTTTCCGCGCCCAGCAGGATCGACTCACGCACCCGGAAGCGGCCGCAGCGGCTATCCCAGAGGCGGCCGTGTGCCGCGGCACTCTCGAACCGGACGGCCCGCTTGAAGGAGGCGATGCTTTCCGCCATCAGTACACCTGGAAAGGAAGGGAATCGTACTCTTTCTCAATCGCGTCGATCGCCGCCGCCTCCCACTCGTCGGCGCCCTCGCGCTCGTCATGGTCCAACACCTCGATCGACACGTCTTTCGAGTCGGCCCGGATCGACTGCACAACCCCGCCGTTGCAGGAAATAATGATTCGTACGGGCATGGCTACCCCTCGTTGGTTTCGGGCATGGTGGAAGGCGTCACGGCGACGAGCCTGTACTCGTCCATCCATACCGCCGAACAGTTGAGGCAAATCACTTCCTGGGTGGCGAAGCCGTCATTCACCTCGATCGACTGCCCTTCGATCTGCTCGCTCTCGCAGTAGGGACAGAGATTGCCCCGCTTCTCCAGGTACGCGGTAACCTGCTCCTTGGTGAGGCGGGCGATTGCCTCATCCTCATCCTCGTTCTCATGCTCGGCGGCGACTGTCTCATGGCAGTCGATCGAGTCGGCCCAAACGCGGTCACTCGATGTGTCCACGACGGCTATCGCCTCGGGCAGCACGTCCACGCAGAGATCGCCGAGCGGGGCGTCATCTGGGACCGTCGCGGAGATGCGAACGGTCAGGGTTACTTGTTTCATGGTTCTCTCCGGGCTTGGGACCGGCGCCCACAGCGAGCGGCCGCGTTAGGCGTCCGTGCCCCCTCTGCGCTAGCTGGTTGGAAGCGAATCCTCGTAGGGAACGAAGTGATTCCAGATGGGGTGCGTGTCCGGGAAGGGAATCGAGAGGATGTCATAGAGCGGCGACTCGTTCAGGTGATACTCCGCCGCTGAGTCTTTCAGGATCGCCCCCAGCAAATAGGCCAGCTCCGCGCCTACTTCCTCGAAGGTCTCGGTCGCCCGGAACACGGTATCAAAAATTTCCACCGCCAGGCGTGCCCGTTGTTCAGGGTTGCCGTCGTGGCCAGCTTGGAATGTGGTCAGGCTCATGATTCTCTCCAGGCTTGGGACTGGCGCCCACGATGGGCGGCCGCATTAGCGGCGTCCTGCCGCCCCTCTGCGTTACTTCGCAATGTAGGCGTTCAGGCCGACGACCACGTTTTGCCCGTTCACCTGCGCCTCGGTCGCCTTGTTGCCCCGGCTGGAAGCCACTACCAGCGTCTTACCGCTCGCCGACAATTGCGGCGGGTTCGCGAGAGGGGCGCGAATGACCAGCTCGTTACCTTCGATCGACACTTTCATGGGAAACTCCAGGTCAGAGGAAATTGGGCTGCCATCGTCAGGCCGCGGGAGCCACCCGCGACTACGCATCCGTGCGTTTCGGCTTTGACGGACCAATACTTCGGTTGTTACGGGGTGCCGCTCCTGGTCCGCATGTCTCATCCCCGCCGGCTGCCGCAATCGTCATTGCGGGTCGATGCCGGGAAGGCGAGCTACTGCTTCGCCCACTCGGTAGCGAATGGGGTAGCCGGTCGATGTTGCGAGAAGATCGGATTGGGGTGCCAATCGTGGGGCAGCGCCTCGGCGGCGGCTTGTGCTTCCTCAATGGTCGCGTACCCGCTCACGGCTTCCTGTAACTCGGCTCGTGGTCCGACGAGGACCGTCCAGCAGCCGGTATCACCGAATCCGAAACGCTGGGCGTTCGTGGACGTGGGGTAGGACCAGTCGATGTACTTGAACATGGTGTCTCCAGGCTTGGGACTGGCTGGGCCCAGGGCCCAGGCCGCATTACGCCCCGAAGGGCGCCCTCTGCGTTAGATGCGGCCGCACCACAATGCGGCGGAGTGGTCCAGGACCGCTAATAGCTCCTCGTCGCTCGGCTGGGCGTGTTCGTGGACGGTCTCGCCCTCATGGAGGCGGCCGAAGCAGCGGCAGCCCATCTCCTCGGGATGGCCGCAGCGCTGGTAGTGGCCCTTGACCACCCAAGCTTGGTTCTCGTAGTCGAAGCCGTTGCAAAGAAAACCCAGGCGGTCGTATTGGTCGGCAGCGGTACGCGACATGATTCGTTCTCCAAGGCAGAGGAAAGGGTAAGCCGCCTGACAAACTGCCAGGCGATGCGGCTAATGCGGTCGGCGATGTCCCGGCACCCAGGCTCCCGCAGCCAGGGGTCGCCAAGTTGCACCCACTTCGCGCCAACCAGGGCGAACGTCCAGACGTAGAGAACGCCGCCCATGTTGCGGCGGTCGAAAGCAATGTTGTGGCCGCAGACCGTCTGGTTGCTCGCAGGACCATGGATGAAGCTCCGCGGTTGGAATCGACCACACACCCCTCAATCGAGCATCTGGCCGGCTTCGATCGCCTGAAGCATCGCCCGCAGGTTGTTGCGATGCTCTTGGGCGAGCCGCTTGTAGGCGGCAACCGCCTTCCCGTTCAAGCCTTCCGCGACGGCGATCTGCTTCGCTCGTTCCGCAAACGCATCGGCAATGCCGCGGCGGGTGAGGGCGAGGAGAATGCAGCGGGACAGCAGCGGGTGGGCGTCTTCGGTCCCCTCGATAAGGATGTCCTGGCCATCGACTGTCGTCGTGAAGATCCAGGCGACGTGGCGGGGGATGCGTTCCAGTGTCGTCAGTAGCTGGCGAACGGCCGCTCTTGAGAGGCCATGCGCTTCGTTGATGATGAAGGCATGCCCGCCGGCGCCCAGCCCACGCATATACGACCGCCGTTCGATGTCCTGAATGCGTGCGGCCGTCAGTCCTGCGGCGTCAATCTCGTCTACGCACCAGGTATCGGCGATCTCGGCAGCGATCAGCCGGGCGATCGTTGTCTTCCCCGTTCCGCTCTGGCCGGTGATCCAGTACGCTCGGCCGCCCAATCCACGCGGGCGAAGCCGGTCGATATTCGCGATGATCTTCTCTTGGCCAACAACCTCGGCCCACGCTCGTGGCCGATGGCGTTCGAAGAGTGACATGGCGTTCTCCAGAAGCGTGTGGGCTGCTCAAGCCGCCGACCGTTTCGGGGCGTGCATCTACCTCAAGTGTAGTTCACAATTCGTGATTGTCAATAAACTAGATAATTATGATCTTTACCGAATCGTGCTTACCGCTTGTTTGGGGCTTGTTTTCTGCTTCTTTGCGGCAGGTTCCTTCGTGGAGGTTGATCGAAGGCAGGCGGACCGCTGGCGCACATGACGAGATTGGCGGTTGGGGCGGAGTGCGCCAGGATTCTTAACCACACCCCACGCCGCTGCGCCGGCGGGACTCCTGCTGCCCTCCCTGGGGCGCTTTACGATTTTCAGGTGTTAAGATAGGCAAACCGCCCCTGCGCCACCCGCGAGAACACTGACGATGTCAGTGGTCTAAACTGCGCCGGTACGAGATGTCGTCTGAGGGGCGTCTTGATTGAGCGGGATGAACCGTGTGTAGATGAGGCCGCCGTTTTTACATTTGCGCGCGGAAGCGTGTCCTCATTAAGCGACCGGGAAACGAGCCTGTTGCTCCGCGCGATCAGGAACCGCAGATAACCGCCGACTTCGGAAATTCCGAAGTCGATGGATCTCCAGGTGCGCAACTACTCGCCGCGCGCGTTTTCTTCCCCCCGCGATCCCGTCTCCGAACGGTCCTTCCCCAAGCAGCCCTCCGGCGGACGCTCCGCGCCCCCCTCGCCGCCGGTCCGCCTGCACTCATCACCACCCGCACAAGCACACGCCGTCTAAGCCCGCCCGCACGCTGCACGGAGCCGGTTGCGATGAAAGCGTCTTGAGGGGAGGGCGGCTGGTGGGGTAGGTG
>JAHWKS010000298.1 GCA_019347795.1 Planctomycetota bacterium
AACGCGCGGGAAACGTGTACGGTGCGTACCCCGCCGAGCTGGCCTCGCCGGAAACGGCCTTTTTCTCCAGCGCCGCCCCCCCACCTCCCCGCACCCCCGCCGCGCGCCGGCCCGCCGTTGGCGGCCCGGCGAGCGGCGGAGGAGCAATGAGGGATCGTCAGGAGGGGCCCGTTCTGAAGCAAAAGCGTGCGACCACCGAGGCAAGCTCGGTGGCGTTACATCGTCGGTTCCTCACAGGAACGGCGCCACGGGAGTGTGCCTGCTACTTTACGGCTCGAGCGTCTCCAAGCGCTTGCCGCAGGTGAGCATCTTTTGGCCCATGTACGGGTTGTGAATCTCGGGACTCCACCACAGCCAGCGCTCGTAGCCGACCTTGGCCATGCCGCACTCGAATTGGTGCAGCTCGTCGCCGTAGAGCGTATTGCCGCCGTGCTTCTCCAGCAGCCGGGTCAACTGGTGGCTGATCTTGCCGAACCGCGTGCGGGCGTCGCGGGCATCCTGAACGGGACTCGCGGACAACTCGACCATCAGGTCCCGGAAATTTCGTGCGTCCCTCGCCAGATCACCGGCGTCGGCGCCGGCTGCGGATTGGGCGAGAGCCGTGGCCGCGCCGGCGAGTGCGTCCAACCGGGGATCGACGTACTGAATCTCGTCCTCGGCCAACGTCGCGCTCAGTTGGAAGTACGCGTCCAAAGTATCGCGCACCCGCGAAGCCAACGGCTCGCCGAGCACCTCTTCGAGCGTCGCCCGCTCGCTTTCCGGCGGGAGCATTTTCGCCAGCACGCTTTGAAATTGGCTCTCGGAGTTGAGCAGAAAGGCGCCGGCGGTGACGACCTCATCACCCGGCGCCAGCCCCTCCAAGACCTCGTGATAGCGAACTCGCCCCTCGCCGAACCCGACGGAGGTCGTCTCCTTGGCGGACGTGTCGTGAAGCCACTTCTGCCCGGTGCGGACCTCCGTGGGACGAAAGGCCCCCTCGCCCGCCTTTTCGATCACCACCGACCGCTGCCCCGACCACAGGACCGCATGTTCAGGAACGGCCAGCATGGAAGGAAACTCATGGCGGAGGCGGACTTCGGCGAACATCCCCGGCAGCAGCTTCCCCTCCCGGTTCTCGACGTCGATGCGTACCGGCACGGTGCGAGTAGCGGGCCGGACCATGGGATCGATGAACGCCACCGTTCCCATGAAGGTTTCGCCGGGGCGATTGCTCACGGACAGCTCCACCGACGTTCCCTCCTCGACCAAGGGCAACTCGTCTTCGTACACGTCGGCGAAGAGCCACAACGTGGACAGGTCCGCGACCTCGAACAGCACGTCCCCTTCGCTCACGTACTGCCCTTCCTGGATGTGGCGCCGGACCACGGTGCCGCCGATCGGCGCCTCAATCGGAATCCGGTCCTGCGGCTGCCGGGACTCGCGCAGCTCCTCGATCTGCGCCTCGGTCAGGCCCTGATAGCGGAGCTTCTGGCGAGCCGACTCAAGCAGCGCCGTCTGCATCCCGCGCACCGAGGAGCCGGAAAGGGCCGTCAGCGCGCTCAGGTATTCCTGCTGGGCCACCAGCAGTTCGGGACTGTAAAGCTCGGCCAGCGGCTCGCCTTGCTCGACCTGCTGCCCCATGAAGTTGACGTGCAGCTCTTCGATGCGGTTCTTGCCGCGCACCCAGGAGGTGATTTTCTTCAAGCGCCGCTCGTCGTAGTCGATGCGGCCGGTGGTGTCGAGCACGCGAACCAGGTCGCGCCGCAGGACCGGCTGCGTGACAACCCCCGCCTGCTGGATCTGCTGCGCCGTGAGCGTCAGATGCTGCGGCGGCGCCACGACGCCCCCTTCCAACTCGACCAGCGCCATGTTGCAGATCGGGCAGACGGCGTTCTCTTTGTTGCTCTTGATCTGCGGGTGCATCGGGCACCAGAAGACCTTGCCCGTGTCGGTGGACGATTCCATCAGTCCCGCCCAGGCCAGCGCGGCGCGCGAGGCGGCGTCCGCGCGCTGCCGCATGTGCGGGCTGACAGCCAGCGCCGCGCCGCCGGCCGCAATCGCAACAAGGCTGGCGACCACGCCCCAATGACGTCCGAGGAATTCGAGAATCTTTCGCATGATCGTGAGGCCTTCTCTCGACCGCGCTTCCGGCGCCGGCGATGGTCGCCGTCACGCGCCGCGCACGATCGAGCAAGGGGAAGGTGAACAGACTCCGGGCTGATTAGCGACGATGGAAAGAAGTCGGCGCATACCGATAGCGCCGGGTCGCATCAGGCGTTCAAGCGAACGCAAAGAGCTTGCAGAGACGATTGCGCCAAAGAATGACGGGCAGCCGACGAAGGCCGGCCGGACGAGCCGCCGGACGCTTCACGACCGGAATCCACCGATGCCGCTGCGAGGACGGAGGCGCCGGGCCGCTCATCGCGGTTCTCGCGCTCATGCGGGCCGGGCGGCGGCTCCTTCGCCGGCGCCTGCCGGACGCAGCACGCCATCCCGCAGCCATCCTTCAGGCCACAGCAGCATGCGCCGCGGCTCGGCGCCTGTGCAACCGAAACGCCGCCGATAGCCCCAGCCATCATCTGGGGAAACAACGGGGTCAGGTTCAGACCGGCGAGGAGGCCGGCGGTGATGAGCCAACGAGTTGTGGCGGCATAGCGAAACATCATTTCAATTATAACAATCGGTCATGCGAAGGGGCGAATTGTGCACAATTTTGTGGTAATCTCAAGTGCAATCCGCCAGGGTTCAGGGCCAGATCTTATTAGCGACGGCAATTTTGTAGGCGAGTGCCTCCAACACTTCGCTCTCCCAATCGACGGCTTCGCCAGCACGCACAAGCCGCTAGCCCCGCAAACCGCGAGATGCACCCGGGGTGTGGTTCCGCCGCGGATCGATTCGCCACCGGGAGGCTGCCGGCCGATTCGCGCGTCTTACTGGATGCGGTACGGCTGGTTCTGCTGATAGAGCGTCTGCCGCTGCGTGAGGTCGTCCACCTTGTCCTCGGGGGCCTGCTCGATGGCGGCGGCGATCGTCTCTTGGGCCTTGGCGAAGTCGCCGGCGGCGGCCTGGGCGGCGGCGAGCGTGTCCAGATAGCGATAGTCGGCCTCATCCCCGGCCAGCTCGATCGCCTTCTGGGCGGCGTTCACCGCCCGGTCGGGATAGCGGTATCGCTGGTCGGGACAGGCGGCCATCAGCCACGCCGCCCCCTGATACGCGCGGCCAAGCGAGCCGTCCAAGGTAATCGCCTGGCGATAATCCCGCGCGGCCTGGTCCCACAATCCCAAGGCCAGACACGCCTCGCCCCGGTTGAGATGGGCCAGGGCCCTGTCGGGCTTGAGTTCAAGAGCCCGGCTGTAATCGGTCAGCGCCTCGCGATAGCGGCCCAACTTGAAGTAGGCATGACCGCGGCGGGTATAGGCTTCCGCGTCCTCGGGATTCGCCCGGATCACGTTGTTGTAGTCGGCCACCGCCTGCTCGTAGTTGCCCAGCTCGTAGTGGATCTCGCCGCGATTAAACCAGGAGTTGGCGAAGGTGGGCCTCAGCCGCAGGGCGTGATTGAACTCGGGGAGCGCTTTCTGGTAGTCGCCGGTCATGGCGTAGCTGACGCCGCGATTGTGATACGCCTTCCATCGCGACGCATCAAGCTGAATGGCGGCGTTAAAATCCTCAAGTGCTTGGGCGTCGAGCCCGGCGGCCGCCTCCGTCTGACCTTCGGCGGCGTGCTTGCCCGCCTCTTCGGCCCGGGCTTCGCCGCGGCGGTTATACGCCCAAGCCGTCAGCTTACGAACGTACTCCGAATTCTGCTGAGAAAGGCCCGTCTCCAAGAGCCGCTGGGACTCTTCGATCATCTTCGTGTAATCTTCCGCCGTCTCGGCCGACTGCGACATCTCGTAAACCGATTGAATCGCCGTTCGGGCGTCGTCGTCCTGGGCCAGCGCGGCCGGCGCCGCAAACAGCAGGACCATCGCCGCCGCAACGAGTCGAAGCGAAGTGGAAGACATGTTCGTTCCTTGAGAGTTGGATTGTGGGGTGATTCACTCTTGCGGCTCGGTCATGCGCATCGGGTCGAGGGCCTCGTTGAGCGTATTCTCCGGCAGGATGCCTTCCTCAATGCACAGCTCGCGGATCGTCTTGCCGGTCGTGAACGCCCGCTTGGCCAGCGCCGCGGCTTTATCGTAGCCGATGTGCGGGTTGAGGCTCGTGACCATCGAGAGGCTCTTCTCGACCGACGCCTCGCAGCTCTCGACGTTGGCCTCCAACCCCTCGGCGCAGAATTCGACGAACGCCCGCGTCGCGGCCGCCATCAGGCGGATGCTCTCCAGCGCGGCGTGTCCCATCACGGGCATCATGATGTTGAGTTGGAACTGCCCGCCGGCGGCGCCGGAGATGGCGAGGGTCTGGTCGTTCCCCATCACGCGGGCGGCCGCCTGCATCATGCTCTCGCACATCACGGGGTTCACCTTGCCGGGCATGATCGAGCTTCCCGGCTGGCGGTCGGGAAGCACCACCTCGAAGAACCCGCACCGCGGCCCCGAGCCGAGCCAGCGGATGTTGTTGGAAACGTTCATTAGCGTCACGGCGATCGTGCGCAGATGGCCGTGGCAATGGACCAGCCCGTCCCGCTGGGCATTGGCCTCGAAGTGATCGGCCGCCTCGACGAAGGGAATGTCGGTCTCCTCGGCCAGCACCTTCGCCACCCGGGCGCCGAACTCCGGATGCGTGTTGATGCCGGTTCCCACCGCGGTGCCGCCGACGGGCAACTCCAGCACCGCCTGAATCGCCTGCTCGGCCCGCTCCAGGGAAAGCTCCAGTTGCCGGGCGAAGCCGCCGAACTCCTGCCCCAGCCGGATCGGCGTGGCGTCCATCAGGTGCGTGCGGCCGATTTTGATCACCCGGTCCCAGTCCTTCGCCTTCTGGGCCAATACGTCGTAAAGCCGCCGCAGCGCGGGGATGAGGTCGGTCTTGATCTGCACCGCCGCCGCCACGTGGATCGCCGTGGGGAAGGTGTCGTTGGTGCTCTGCCCCATGTTGACGTGGTCGTTGGGATGGATCGGCTTGACCGCGTGGTCGAAGCGATCGCCGCCGATCAGTTCGATGGCGCGGTTGGCGATCACCTCGTTCACGTTCATGTTGCTGGACGTGCCCGAGCCGGTCTGGAAGACGTCGATGGGGAACTCACCGTCGAAGCGACCCTCATACACCTCGCGGCAGGCCTGCAGCATCGCCGCGACCTGCTCATCGGAAAGCGGGTTCTTTCCCGAGCCGGTCAGCTTGCCCAGATCGCGATTGGCCGCGCCGCAGGCGAACTTCACGAGGCCCATCGCCCGCACCAGTGCCGCGGGGAGCGTCCAGCCGGAGATGGGAAAATTCTCTACCGCCCGCTGCGTCTGGGCGCCGTAATAAGCCTGGGCGGGGACCTGAACCTCGCCCATCGAGTCCTTCTCAGTGCGAAACGCGCTCATGTATTCTAGGAATCGGCGACAAAGTGGATGACAGCCAAGCTGTCATCATATCCGCCCGCGATCCATTGTTGAAGAGACGAGTAGCTCCGCGTGGTCGAGGCGACTTGGCGAGACAATCGGTTGCGGATGAACTACACTGCCGAAGTGGCAGACCAGAACGGTTGGAGGGCCGGGGATGGCCAAGGTGATCAGGCGAAACCGCAAGGCGAAAGGTCGGCCGGAAGCGTCTTCGGCGCCTGCCAAGGCGTCCTTGACGCGCCGCGGGCGCCTGCTGGCGGCGATTGCGCTCGCCGGCGCGGCCGTTCTGTCGTTCTCGGTTCAGCGTCTGGTGTTCCTCGATGCCGGACCGCATGCGGATCATCCGTCGCAGCATCCCCGCGCCGAACGCGAGCCAGGGCGCGCCTTCTTCTCGCCGGCCGACGTCAATGTGCCATCGATGCCGGAAAGCCTGGCAGTGGAAACGAGACAGGCGGCTGCGCGGCTTGTGGAGGTCTATCCGGACAGCGCTGACGCTTTGAGCGTCGCAGGCCGTATCTACTACGCCTTCGGCGATGAGGACGCTGCTGAGCGAACGTGGGAGGCCTGTCTGAAGATGGACCCCGGATGCGCCGACGCCTGGCACGCGATGGGAGAAGCTGCGTGGGAGCGGGGTGATTACCGCGAAGCGGCTGATCGACTAACCCGGGCGGCCCGCATCGATCCCGAACTGGAATCACGAGGAGCGTTTCTGCTGGCGGACTCGCTCGTCAATATCGGCGAAGCCGAGCGAGCCGTGCGCGTTCTGCAGCGAACGCGCGGCCCGACGGGCCCGACAATCGACGAGGAACTGCTCCTGGGCCAGGCTTTGATGCAGCTTGGGGAGCACGAGCCGGCCCAGAACCATTTCGAGCAGGTGCTGGCGCGCGAGTCTGACTCGGCACAGGCTCATTTTGGCCTGTCAACCGTCTATGCTCGCTTAGGAGAGCCGGACAAGTCGCAGAAACATCAGGAGGCGTACGTGCGATTGAAGATGCAGCGAGTCGAGGAAGGCCGGCGTCATCGCGCACAATCCCGGGACCGCGACATCGCCGATGTGCGGCCGCTGGCGGGGCGATGCTTCTTGAGTGCGGGAAAGGTCCACGCCCTGCACGGCGACGCTCGTGAGGCGGAGCGCTACTGGCGCCGCGCCTTGGAGCTGGCGCCGCAAAGCCCCCAGCCGCGAACGCTGCTCCGCATGTTGTACGTTCAGCAGGGGAGGCATGAAGAGGCGCTCGCAATCGCGAAGAGCGGCGACCTTTCTCCTCAGCCGGCGGATCCGGAAAGGTGACTAAGCCTGATGCATTTCGCCAGCGCAAATCGGCGGTCGGGGCCGTCGTCCCTGCGGCGGATCACATCCGTCGCCTTCGTCTCCGGTTGTTTGTTCGC
>JAHWKS010000299.1 GCA_019347795.1 Planctomycetota bacterium
AACTCTGTGACCCCGCCCACAAAGAAGCTCTGTTTCGCGATGTTCCGCTGCGTCGCCTGCGTCCCCGCAATGTGAGCGGCATCACGGAAGGTCGGACGAGGGCGACATAGGCTGCACGCGAGCACGGCGCCGGGCGTCTGGTTCGCGTTTGCCCGGCCGCTGCCGCCCGCCGTCGAAGTGCGTCTTGAGGCGGAGGAAGTGCTGCTCCCAGGCATGATAGATGACGATCGCCGCCAGCAGCGTCGCCGCGGACATGACGCCCATGTAAGCCAGCCGGCCGAGTAGCGCGGAGCCGAATGCCGTCGCCAACCCACCGGCCGTAAAGAACGGCGCCAGGAGGGGAATCAGCGGGTTCTGCAGCACGTACATCCCGTAGCTGTACTTGCCTAGCAGTCGAAGCGATCGATTGCTCCAGACGCGACCCATCGGACTGCCTTCGGGCGCGGTGACTGCGAGAATCAGCACCGCTCCGAAGAACAACGCGCACAACGTCGTCGGCAGTGTGAGCAGCCGCTGATCGAGCAAGGCCACGATCGCGAACATCGCGCCCGTCGTCCCCAGCGTGCGCTTCGCCAGCGGCGTCAACTTCTGGAGTCCCTGCGGCTGCCGCGCCACGAGAGCCAGCCACGCCCCCAATAGCAGCGAGTCGAGCCGGAACAGCGTGAACACCTCCGCCGCCGCCCCGTTGCCACCCAGAAGCACCCACGCCACGCGGCTGGCGGCCGCCGCAACAACCAGCGAGGCGGCGATCCGCCGCGAAACCGCCGCCGAGCAGAAATAGACAACCAGCGGCCACACCAGGTAAAACTGCTCCTCCACCGCCAGCGACCAGAAGTGGTCGAAGGCGCCCAGCACCCACTCGCCCTGAAAGGAGATCAGCAGGTTCGCGCCATACAGCCACAACCATGCCTGATGCGGCTCGGCGGCGATCTCCACGCCGGGCGAGGAAATCGCCGGCAGCAGCACAAACGCGACCACGAGCGTCCCATAGTAGAGCGGGAAGATTCGCAGCGTCCGCCGCATGTAGAAGTCGCGAAAGAAATGCGGCTGCGCCTTCGAGTCGTGCAGGATGCCGGTGATGAGGAAGCCGGAAAGAACGAAAAACAGGTCTACGCCGCGGGCGCCGAAGTTGAGCAGCGGCAGATCGGTCGGCCCCACCGCCGACACCTCGCCGGGCAACCCGCGAAACCGGTACAACGTGACCATCAGGATCGCCAGCCCGCGCACACCGTCCAGCGCCGGAATGTGGCCCCGGAGCCGAGGATCGGCCGGTACTTGGCTGGCGGTCATAACAGGGGGTCAGCAGGATGGGCGGTGAGCTCATCGAGGAGTCCAAGATAACTCTACGATAAGATTCGCAGCGCCTGCGGCGGAGGCACGACTCGCATTGCTGGCGCCTCACCGGCGGGGAAAGTCCGCCGGTCGACTGCTTAGCGGGAGAAGAGGGCGACGGCGGCCGCGATGACGTAGCCGGCGGCGAGGGCGATCCATGCCCCGCGCAGCCATCGCAGCCGAGGCGGGATCAGGTGGTCCAGCGCCATCGCCAATAGCGCCGCCGTTCCCGCCAGTCCGGCGAATACCGGCAGCGGGAGGTAGTGAGCCGCGGAGAACACCGCGCCGGCGAAGGCGGTCAGGGCGATCAACTCTCCCAGCGAATACTGAAATGACGGTCGCTTCGAAGCGGAGCGCGACATCGCGCGGAACAAAGCATGCCTCGCCTCGGCCGCCTGGTAGTGCTCGGGGCGAACGCCTTCCTCGGCCGTCAAAGCGGGAACGTCATCCGCGGAGGCAAGGGATCGGGGCGGTTTTTCGGTCATGAACTTTTGCGATGCCGCGGAGTCTGGGGGCCGAAAAACCGCCCCGACCCCGTCTACGGCTCGTCGCGGTCGCGGACGCTGAACTCCAGCTTCCAGCGGCCGCCGGTTTGAGGGCTGAAGCACCAGAGCTCGAACACGCCCAACTCGGTGATCTTGGTGTGAAAGCGCACCGGAACGTATGGCTCGTCGATCGCCTCGTCGGCCGGAAGGATCGCCTCGACGGAGTCCGTCTCCGTCAGCTCTTCTTCGCTCCACGAGGAAAGCACGTCCCCCGGCTTGTCCTGCTTGCGGACCGGCGAGCTGAAGAAGCGGAACTGCGCCGCCTCGCCCACCACCAGGCCGATGTCGCCGGAGGGGACGTCGGTTTCGCTTCCTTCCTCCATGCCGATCGGCGCTACGCACAACGCCCGCAGCGGCCGCGGGGCGCCGGGGACCGCCAGGCCCGACGTCTCGATGCCGACGTAGTACGAGCGAGCGGTGCCGCCGCGGATGCGCACTCCGCCGTGCTCCTTGGCCCAGCCATAATACGCGGCGCCGCGGGCGACGGCGTAGTCGAGGTCCTGCTCACCCTCCAGAACCTGCGCCCCTTTCTTCTTGCCGCTCCAGCCGCGAAGCACCTGCAACAGCCGGTCTCGCAGCACGTCGCTCTTGAAGGCGCCGCCGTTGAACAGGATCTGCGTCGGCGCCACGGGTCCTTCCTGCGGGTCGCCGTGCATGCGGAGGAACGCCGCTAAGTGCCGCGTGATCGCGGTGTCGCTCTCGTAGGGGAGGCCGATCTCCATGAAGCCCGAAGCGCGGCGCCGGGCGGGGGAGTCATCCATTGAGCATGACGGCAGGAAGCCGTCGATGATCAGCTTCACGACGCTCGCCCGGTCCACCTCGACCGACACCGTGCCGCCGATCAGCTTGCTCCCGCGACCGAGGACCGAGATCGACTGCTTCTCCGGCCCGTCGTTCGCCAAAAGCGACTCTTTTGCCGCGCGGCAGGAATGCCACAGCGCGACCGACTGCCACGGATCGAGCTTGACATTCTTCTTGCCGAACAGCTCGGCGACGTAATGAGCCAACGCCAGGTCCATGTTGTCGCCGCCGACCAGCAGGTGATTTCCGACTGCGAGGCGTTGAAGCTGCAGTTCGCCCGCCTGCTCCGCGACGCCCACCAGCGTCAGATCGGTGGTCCCGCCGCCGACGTCGCAGACCAGCAGCGTATCGCCGACTTTGACGCGGCGCCGCCAGCGATCCCCCTCGCTGCTGACCCACGCGTACACCGCCGCCTGCGGCTCTTCCAGCAGGATGAGATCGGAGGGCAACCCGGCGGATGCGGCCGCTTCGCGCGTCAACTCGCGGGCGGCGGCGTCGAAGGAGGCGGGCGCGGTGAGCACGACCCGCTGCTCCTCCAAAGGCGCGTCGGGGAAGCGGGCGTTCCACGCCGCCGCCAGATGCTCCAGGTAACGCTGCGAGGCGACGACGGGCGAAATCTTGCGAACGTCATGCGGGGCGTTCCACGGAAGAATCGGCTCCCGGCGATCAACGCGGCTATGGGCGAGCCAGCTCTTAGCGGCGCCGACGGTGCGATCGGGCTTTTCGGCGCCTCGCAAGCGAGCCAACTCCCCCACCGCATAGTCGCGATCTTGCGCCCACGGCGCATCGAGCGCGCCGCCCGCCTCGTGCTCTTCGGCCAGGTAGACGAACGAAGGGAGGGAGCGCCGCGCCTCGATAGTGTTCGGCGCCACGAGCTGCGGGATCGGCAGCAGCTCCGTCTTCGGCTGCTCGGCCTCCAGCGGAGCATAGGCCGCCACGCAGTTGGTGGTGCCCAGGTCGATGCCGATCACGTACTTCGCGGCCATGCTTGTTCCGGTTGAGATGTTTTTTATATCGATTCCGATTCACGATTCGTCGGGAGGCGTGCTGAGCCCCTTCGCCGCCTGCGCGTCGATCTCGCGGAGCGCGCGGATCGCCTCGGTCCGCGTCTCTTCGTCCTGCTCGCGGCGAATCAATTCCAAGAGCGAGGGAACGGCCGGCCGGGCATCGGGACCGATCAGCGAGAGGGCGTACGCCGCGCGGTAACGGTAATCGGCGTCTTCGGACTCCAGCAGTGGGAGGAGCGCGAGCGTAATCTGCGGCCGGCCGCGACCGAGCTGTCCGAGCGAGCCGTAGGCGATTTCGCGGACGCCGCGGGATTCATCCGAGAGCGCATCGATCAAGGCCGCCGCCACAAGGTCGAGCTTCCCATCCTGCGGCGTCAGTTCCCCCAGCAGCCAGGCCGCCTCCTGCCGCACCGATTCCTCGTCGGAGTTCAGCGCCCGAAGGAGCGGCGCCGGGTCGGCGTCACGAGGAACGCCCAGCCGCCGCAGCGCCGCCATCGCGGCGTGCAGCACGGCGTCGTTCTGCTCGTGATCGATCAACTCCAGCAGACTGGCGACGATGTTCGGATTGCGATCGCCGATTTTTCCCAGGGCTTCGGCCGCGGCGGCGCGCACCTCGCCGTCTTCGTCCTGAAGGGAAGAGGTCAGCTCGCCGGTTGCCGTGGAGGCGGCATGGTGGAGGACGCCGAGAGCGGCGGCGGCGTCCCGTCGCTGAGAAGCATCGCCGCCCGAGAGCATCCCTCGCAACGATTGAATCTCCTCTTCTGTAGCCGATACTGCGGCAGTCGCGACAGTCGCCTCGTCGTCGACGCCGCCGTCAGAAGCGTCCGGGGGCGGCGCATCCGTCGTCGCAACAACTGTCGATGACACGACCGCGGGGGGCGCCGGTTCCTCGACTCCTATCTCCATTGGCTCCGTTTCCGAAGAAGCGACCATCTCTGGAGGCGCGGGCGCCGACGGCGACCGATGGCAGCCGCTCGTAGCGATCAGCGTGAACAGCGCGGCGGAATTCAATAGGAAGACGCGCATGATGCTGCCTACGAAACTTCGACCTCGATCGGAGAGATGACGCGGGCCGCGGATTCGTCGCCGGTCCACGTGGGCGTCTCGCAGCGGGTCGCCTTCCAGCCGTGGTGCATCAGCCGCCCGCGATAAGGAGGCTCGCCCGAGACGTTCCCGACCAGCCGGTAACATGCGGCGTCGAATCCGCTCCGCAATTCCACCTCGGACCCTTCCTCCTGATCGCTGATGGCCTCGACGGCGAACCATCGCTGAAGCACTTTGCCGCAATCGCGATGCACGTCGCGGGCGGCGGCGCCCACCTCGGCGTCCGAGAAGCCGTCCAGCGGCTCCATCACGAAGTCAAGCAACCGCGCCTCGCGCTGCAATGCCGCCAACAGCGTGAGGGCCTCGCTCCGCGGAGGCCGGGAAGGAGCGGCGGGGGCGGGAGCTTGCGCCGGCTGCGGCCTTTCCTCCGGCTTCTCCGCAGGCGGACCTTCCTGCACCAGCCGACGCACCTGTTCGCTCGTCTGCCGATCGAAAAGGATGCGGAAGAAGACTCGGAAGGCCAACAGCAAACGCATCGGGCGGCTCGCTTTCGCCGGGAAGGATCATCGCGACGAAAGTAAGTACAACCCCCCAGGCCCGAAGTTGTCAACCGGCCGTCGAACCGACGCCGGCCGCTTCGCCGTTATCTCGACGAGCCGAAGCCGAACACGCGGGCGAGCGCTCCGATCACGACGAAGATCCCCGTGATGGCCAGCCCGATCAGCTTGCCGAGCCCTCGGCCGCGAACGCGGTAGCTGCGGCCGGAGTCGTCGTCATTGCTGTTGGAAGCGACCGACGAGGAAGAGCCGCCGCCGGTGGCGTTGATGAAGCGAACGCCGCAGTGCGGGCACGAGGTATCCTCCTCCGAGACCTGCTTTCCGCACTGGCTGCACTCGTGGACCCATTCAAGCGTCGGCACGGACGGGGGAGTGGTCGCGGACGCGACTTCCGGCCCCATGCCGTACCGCGGGCCCGAGGGGGGACCGCCGCCATAACTTGAAACGGTATCCGACGAACCGTCGTAGCCGGAGCCCGAGTACGAGGGCATCCCCGCGGCGGCCATCGAGTCGGCGTCATGTCCGGATGACCCGGCGCCGCCCGACGAGCCGTAGCCGGAGGAACCTCCGCCCGCGGAGTACGAAGGCGAGCCGCCCGGCGGCGTGTAACCGCTGCCGGCGCCGCCGGAGTCATAGGCGTACGAGCCGGCGTCATGCCCGCTCGGCATGGGATCCGCCGCAGGCGGCGAGTAACTGGAGGATGCGTAGCTGGGCGCGCTGTACGCGGGGGGCGAGTAAGCGGGCGTCTCGGCCACATCGGACGAGTAGGGGGCGGAAGCAACGCCGGGCATCGCCTCGCCGTACTCGCTTTCGCCTCCGCCGTACTCGCCGCCGCCCCGCCGGGAGGCCAACTGCTCGGGGGACGGCATCAAATGGCCCTCGCCGCGGGCTTCCAGCAGCGTGCGAAGGTAGTCTTGATCCTCCGCGCTCAGCTTGGCGATGGGACAGGGAACCACCTTCCGCCCCTGCATCAGCATCACGTTATCTTCGTGGATGCGGATGTACTTGGCGCGGACGGTGTTGCCTTGATCGTCGCTCCACTCGCGAATGCGGGCGACGCCTTCCGCGGCGCCGCGCCGCCGGCTCGCGGCGTCGCTTTCATCCTCGTCGGAGGAGGCTTTCGCCGCGGCGGCCGGCTTGGCGCTCTCGCTTGCCGCCGGTTGCTTCGGGGCGTCCTCGGCCGGGACGCCGGCCACCCGCTGAAAAACATACCGCTTGTCGTCGGCGCTCAGTTGGATGAGCGGGACCGAGAACTCTCGGCCGTTCATTAAGAGCACGACGTTCTGCCCGTCGAGGCGCACGTACTCCGCTTCGATCTGCTTCCCCTGGTGATTCGTCCATGTACGCCCCGCTGCAGACGCATACCCCGCCGCAACGAGCGCCGTCGCCAGGAGCAACCGGAAAGGAATGTTGGACGGCATCGTCGCTACTCGCGGAGAAGAGTGGTTCTGGGCGAAATCCGCCGAGGAGGCCCCAGGCATTGAACGTAAGAAACAGTTCGACAAATGTCAAGCCACAAAAGGCTCGCAAGATTTGTGGCGGCATTGTCGCCTTTC
>JAHWKS010000300.1 GCA_019347795.1 Planctomycetota bacterium
GGCGGATTATTCCCACTTGGTGTAGCAGATGTCGTGGAAGTTGGACGTCCCCGCCGCGCCGCCGCCGCCGGTGTGGAACGAGCCGGAGTTGGACATGCCCCAACTCCACGCCAGGACGTCCATTTCCTTCTTGTGCTTGGAGTCCTGCGACTCACCATCAATCTCCCCCTCGATGTTGAGAAACATGTCGACGGCCATAAACTACGTCCTTTCAAAGTGGTGCAAACGGGAACAACGCCGAAACAACGATGCGCCGCGGCCCGACCGGCGATCCGCGAATCGCGCTATCCGCCCTTGGCCGACGGAAGCTTGGAAACCAAACGCAACGAAACCGTCAATCCTTCCAACTGGTAGTGCGGACGAAGGTAGAACTTCGAGGTGTAATAGCCGGGGTTGCCCTCGACCTCCTCGACCACCACCTCCGCCGCCGCCAACGGCTTGCGGGCCTTGGCCTCTTCGCTGGACGTGCCGGGGTTGCCGTCCACAAACTGGATGATCCAATCGTTCAGCCAGCGCTGCATGTCGGACCGCTCCTTAAACGAGCCGACCTTATCGCGGACGATGCACTTGAGGTAGTGCGCAAACCGGCACGTGGCGAACAGGTAGGGGAGCCGGGCGCCCAGATTCGCGTTGGCCGTGGCGTCCGGATCATCGTATTCGACGGGCTTGTTGAGCGACTGGGCGCCGATGAAGGCGGCGAAGTCGGAGTTCTTCCGGTGGACCAGCGGCATGAAGCCGTTCTTGGCCAACTCCGCCTCGCGGCGGTCGCTGATGGCGATCTCCGTGGGGCACTTCATGTCCACGCCGCCGTCGTCGGTCGGGAAGGTGTGCGTCGGCAAACCTTCGACCGCCCCGCCCGACTCGATGCCGCGGATGCGCGAGCACCAGCCGTACATCTTGAAGGAGCGGTTGATGTTGGTGGCCATCGCATAGGCGGCGTTGGCCCACACGTACTTGCCGTGGTCGGCGCCGCCGGTCTCTTCCTCGAAATCGAACGCCTCCACCGGGTTGGTCCGGGCGCCGTAAGGCTGCCGCGCCAAAAACCGGGGCATGGCCAGACCGATGTACTTCGAGTCATCCGACTCACGTAGCGACCGCCATCCCGCGTACTCGGGGCTTTGGAAGATCTTCGTCAGATCGCGCGGGTTGGCCAGCTCCTGCCAACTGTCCATCAGCAGAAGCTTGGGATCGCTTCCCGCGATGAAGGGCGCATGGCAGGCGGAGGCGACCTTGCCGATCTCGCTCAGAAGCTCTACGTCGGGCGGGCTGTGGTCGAAGTAGTAGTCCCCCACGAGGCAGCCGTAGGGCTCGCCGCCGAACTGGCCGTACTCCTCTTCGTACAACTTCTTGAAGACCGGGCTTTGGTCCCAAGCCGTGCCCTTGTACTTCTTGAGGGTCTTGGCCAGGTCCTTCTTGGAGATGTTCATCACGCGGATTTTCAACATCTCGTCCGTTTCGGTGTTGTTCACTAGGTGGTGCAGCCCGCGCCACGCCCCCTCCAGCGCCTGAAACTCGGGATGGTGGAGGATCTCGTTAACCTGCTCGCCGAGCTTTTTATCGATCGCGGCGATGATGGCGTCGATGGTCTGGGTCACGTCGTCCGCCACGACGACCGCGCTTTCCAGCGCTTGCTGGGCGAGGGTTTTGACCGCCTTTTCAACCGCCTCGCGGGCGCGATCGGTCTTGGGCTTGAACTCTTTCTGCAGGAGCGAGGAAAAATCGCCCGCCTCAAGAGTCGTCGCTTCGCCTTGTGCTTGGGCTTGTTCGACAGGGTTCGTATCAGCCATGGTCTTACTCCTCCGAGGTGGTGGTCGAATCTGCGGTTTCCGGTTTCGGCGCGGCCGCCAGCGACTGCAGCAGCGCCGGGTCTTTCAGCACCTTGGCGATCAAGTCCTCGGCGCCGCTCTTTCCATCCATGTAGGTCATCAAGTTAGAGAGCTGAGTGCGGGCCTCCAGCAGCTTGCGAAGCGGCTCGATCCGCTGCGCGAGGGCCGCGGGCGAGAAGTCGTCCATGCTCTCGAACGTGATGTCCACGCTGATGTTCCCTTCGCCGGTCAAGGTGTTGGGAACCTGGAACGCCGCCCGGGGCTTCATCGCCTTGAGGCGATCGTCGAAGTTATCGACGTCGAACTCCAGAAACTTCCGGTCGGCCACGGGGGCCAGCGGCTCGGCGGGCTTGCCTGAGAGGTCCGACATGACCCCCATCACAAAGGGAAGCTGGACCTTTTTCTCCGCGCCGTAGACCTCGACGTCGTATTCGATCTGGACGCGCGGGGCGCGGTTCCGCGCGATGAACTTTTGGCTGCTTTCTTTCGCCATGGCACGCTCCCTTCAACAGAGGTTGGGTCGAACCGCCGGTGCGGCTCGGGAAATTACTGGTAGCCTTCCTCGCCGTTCTCGTCGGCGCCTCCGATCGCCACGGCCTGACCGAGCGCGTCGGGCGCCAAGTCGCGAATGATCTCCAGAAAGCTCTTGGTTGCCAGCCGCTTGGCCCGCCGAATCAAGAGCGGCAGAGGACTGGACGGCTCGTGGCGCTCGTAATACTCGCAGACCTTGTCTAAGGCCCGGATTACGTCCTCGCGGGAATGGATCTCGCCGGTCAGCCGCTGCGCCGCCGGCGCCGCGCCGTTCTCGCCGCCCCCCTCCGCCTCCTCGGCGGCCGTCTCTTCGACACCCACGCCGCGACGCAGGAGGTGTTCGCTGACGATCTGCAAGCACGGCTGGAGCATGTTCACCAGGTCGTCCAAATTGGGCGCGTTGGTGACGCCGACCTGCTCGGTGATTGTCGTCTCGATCGCTTTAACGTGCTCGAGTGCTTCGGTCAGGGCAGCGCCGGTGGCGCTCAACTCGTCCAATTCGCAATCGGTGAAAGCGGCCTCGATCGTAGCCGTCGTAGGCGGCTCGACCCCCTCGGGCGCCGGCGCCTCTCCGGATGCGATTTGCACGTCCCGCAGCGAAAAGCGACCCACCACCCGCGAGCTGACCAGCGGCGCTTCGCGCACCGCACGCAAAGTCGTGTCAGCGTCGCAGAGCGTGACGATCGTGTTCACCCGCATCGTGGGGTCGTTATCGTCTTCGGGATCGAGCCGCGGATGGACCGGCTCCCAATACTGCTCGACAAACGCCCGCAACAGCGCCAAGCCGTCGCGAAAGCCGGAGAAGCCCTCCGTCATCAGCGAGGCCCGCGCGTAGTAGACGGCAATGCGGAGGTCTTTGCTGCGGGTAAGTAGCTCGGCGGCTTGTTTCCTCACCGCGCGCCAGTCCGGCTCCTGGGCTTCGACCACCTGGTCGCCCATCTGCTGCTCGGGCTTGCCGGCAGCCGCGCGCTCCATCTCGCCGAAGGCCGGATCATATTCCAGGTCCTCGCCGCACGGCGCCTCATAAGAAATCGGCGCAAGTAGATCCTCGACCTGGCTCACAGCGCACCCACCTTGACGGCCAGCAACGCAGAACTGCAACGTTTGCGACGGCTATCTAACGAACCGATGAATTCGATCGTTGCTGCTGCGACGGCGAATTATACCGGTCCCGCGGGGGCCGCGAAAGCGCCGGGCGGAAAAATTCACAAAGTTTTTCCGCTCAATAGATCCACCGCAATTCCACCCGCAACATCCGGTCCCACCAGCCGACCGACCCCAGCTCGATGCCGCTGGCCACGCCCAATTCCACGATGCCCATGTCGCACCCAGTGTCGCCGACGATCCGCAGCCCGGGATGGAGGTTGTAAACGTTCTCGCCGTCGATATCGACCGCCGCCAAGGGCGGGAACACCGCTCGCTGGCCGTCGAGGAATGACAGCTCAATGAATTCCAGCGTCGGAATGATGGCAAACGTATCGTGCTCGTAAAGCACCCGGCTGGCGCCGAGTCCCCAGCGGAGGATCTGTCCCGAGTGCTCGGGATGTCCACCGACGGCAAACCAGTACTTCACCTCGGCGTGCAGATACGTCGCCGGGTCCACGCGATACCGCAGCAGGATGCCCGGCTCCAACGACACATGCCCGGTGCTCAATCCTTTCGAGACGGCGCCGGTCTTCACGTGCGTGCTCATGATCTGCGTGATCTGCCAGTGGCTTCCATCGTAGAGCCGCAACTTGGTCGTCGTGGTCAGATCGCTCAGCCCCGCCGTGTTGGCGTTGTTTACCGGATCGAGCACGCGGATGGGGACATGCGTCGTGAGCGAAAATATCTCCGTGCCCGTCTCCCAGGCGAAGGCGAAGTCCTGGTACGTCACCGACGGCTCGGGCGCGGGCGGCCCCATGCCGGCCGACAAGTTCGACGGCCTGGCCCAGAACGCCTCCGCCCGGTCGGGAAATTCGAGATCGTAAACCGCATCGAACCGCATGCGGTACATGCGCTGGGGCTGCGTCACATCGATGAAGAACGGCGCGAACTCCACACGCTCGATCCCGAAGCCCGCGTCGGGATACGGATTGATCTCCTTGGGAAAGAGAAACGACAGCGGCCCGCACCGCTCGCACGACTTCTGACGGATGTGCTGCAACAATCCGCGAAATTCCGGTTCGGCCGTGGCGCTCCAGGCGTCCTCTTCCCACGGGGGAAAGACGGCGTCGTCGGTCAGGATCTCTCCCTCGTATATTTCGGCGGGAATGCTGGGCGGCGGCAGTTCCCCGTCCACGACGCCCGGCGGCGGGGCGATCCATTCCATCCCCGGCTGCGGCTCGAGGTAAACCAGTCCCTCGGTCGGCGGAATGAAGACATCCGTCGGCATCCCGACGTCGCCCGCAATTCGCGTCGGCCGCCGCAGCATCGGCCGATCTCCGAAGGAAGTCCCGAGGCGCGGCTCGATCACCACGCTCCCTTCTTCATTCGTGCTTACCTGCGGCAGCCGCACGAGAATCTGGCGAGGCTGCGAGGAAAAGGCTGAATAGGTCGGCGGCGGCGTCCCTCCCCCAACCGGCTGCCCCAGCGCCACAACGCACGCGAGCAGCCATGCGCCGACGGCGACGATCCCGCTCGCCCTGGCGCATGTGCGAATTGCCCGAGGTGCATTCAGCATGAAAGGCGAACGCCGGGACGTGCAGACAGACCGTGAGACAATGCTACTTCATCATTTCTATCGGACGTTGCGATTACGCCGATTGAGCGGGACAGGGAAAGAATGCCGACCGTTTGCGGCAACCCCCGCTCTCTGGTAGAGTTGCGTCCGCGCCTGGTTTACTGAATTGACGGGAACTCGACTGTCTATGCGCAACCCCCCGGTCCATTGGCAAGAGGGTCTGTTTCTGCGGCCGCACCATTTTCAGGTCGCCGAGCGGCATTGGATGGAGGCCGCGCAGACTTCGCAGCAGTGGGACCTTCCTTATCATTATGGGCTGCACGCGATCGAGTTCAGCCGCGAGGCGTTGGCGAACCATCAGTTCCAGGTCCATCGCCTGCACGCCCGAATGCGGGACGGGACACTGGTGTCGCTGGAGGCGGGACAGGAGCCGGACCGCCTGGACCTGAAAGAGTCGATCGAGCAGGCCGCCAGCGCCTCGGCCGACTTGGAAGAGGCGTTCGTCAAGCAGCCCGTCGTGCGGGTTTACCTGGCCGTTCCGAAGCTGAAGCTGGGCCGCGCCAACGTCCATGCGGGCGACGGCGAGGCCCGTTTCGCCGAAGCGACCACCACGGTTCCCGACGAGAGCGGCGGAGGCAACGAGCAGGAGATCCAGGTCCGGCGCCTCAACGCAAAGCTCCTCCTGTCCACGCAGGACCTTTCCGGATACGAGGTGCTGCCCGTCGCCCAGATCAAGCGCGCCAGCGAGGGGGAAGCCCGGCCGCAGATCGATCAGGAATACATTCCGCCGGTGTTGTCGATCGATGCCTGGCCTGGCCTGGGAAGGGACATCGTCCGTGCGGTGTACGACATCCTGGGGAAGAAGATCGAGGTGCTCAGTCATCAAGTCAGCGATCGGGCCATCGGCTTCGCGGCCGCGGACGCCGGCGACGTGAACCGCATGCTGATGCTGGCGGAGCTGAACGCGGCCTACGCCGCGCTGGCGGTGATCGCATTCGCCCAGGGCGTTCACCCGCTGGTCGCGTACACCGAGCTGTGCCGCGTGGTCGGCCAACTGAGCATTTTCTCCGAGGAGCGCCGGCCGGAGGACATCCCGCCCTACGACCATGAGGATCTGGCTCGTATCTTCCGGTTGATCCGGGACCGCATCGAGCGGCTCATCAACACTGTTCGCGACTACGAATACGAGCAACGGTTCTTCGCCGGCGCCGGGATGGGACTGCAGGTGACGCTCGAGCCGAAGTGGTTCAACTCCAACTGGCAGTGGTACATCGGCGTGAACAAAGGAGATCTGACGCAGCAGGATTGCCGCGAGCTGCTCTCGCCGGGCTACCTGGACTGGAAGCTGGGGAGCAGCCGGCAGGTGGAGATCCTGTTCAAGCACCGGGCCGAGGGGCTGCGGTTGTCTCCGCTGGACCGGCCGGTGCGGGCGTTGCCGGCGCGTCCCGACTGGATGTTCTACGAAGTTCCCCGAGACGGCGCCGCTTGGCGGGACGTGCAGGAAACGCAAACTCTGGCTATTCGCCTGCGAGACTCGCTCATTGCCAACTTGGATCGGCTGCAAGGCGAGCGGCGCCTAGTTGTCTCCGCCCGGGGCCGAACCGTGGAGCTGCAATTCGCCCTCTTCGCCGTGCCGACGCGGCTTTAGCATCTCATACCGCAATTCGCATGACTCCGAAGGTAACGCAAGCGGTCGATCCGGTTTTCCTGTACATGTTGAGCCTGCTGGATCGCATCGCGGCGGGGGAAGAGCCGCCGCCGCACGATGAGCGGTTGCGAATCCGCGGCCTCTTGGATCAGGCCGAGGCGGT